>NZ_SMKB01000149.1:0-17862 GCF_004348575.1 Actinomadura sp. 7K534 | reverse complement strand
GCCCCGCCCATCAGCAGCACCGTCCACAGGAAGAACGTGATCTCGGGGTTGAACGTGTCCGGCTGCACCGACTGGAAGCCGATCGCGAACATCACACCGGCCAGGCCGCCGATCACACCGCCGATCAGCAGGCTCTGGATCTTGAAGCCGAAGACGTTCTTGCCGAGCGCGCGGACCGCGTCCTCGTCCTCCCGGATCCCCTTCAGGACCCGGCCCCACGGGCTGTGCACCAGCAGGTACACCATGAGCGCCACGACCGCTACCAGCGTCCAGCCCAGCAGCATCACCCACAGGTCACGCTCGGAGTAGGAGAACCGCCCCACCCCGTACGAACCCGTCGGAATCGGATTGAGCTCGAAGAACGGGTTCGCGAACTGCTGCAGCCCGTACACGCTGCCGGTCACGTCGTTGGCGAACTCCGCCCGGTACACCAGCCGCATGATCTCGGCCGCCGCGATCGTCACGATCGCCAGATAGTCCCCCCGCAATCGCAGGGTCGGCAGGCCCAGCAGCAGCGCCAGCACCGCCGCGCACAGCAGGCCGACCAGTACGCCGACCCACATCGGCCAGCCGAACGTGCTCACACTGATCGCCAGGCCGTAGGCCCCCACCAGCATGAAGCCCACCTGGCCGAAGTTCAGCAGGCCCGTGTAACCGAAGTGGACGTTGAGGCCGATGGCCGCAAGCGCGTACACCGCCGCCTCGGGGGCGAACGCCCCGCGGAGCGCGGAAAGGAGAATGTCGATGATGTCCATGTGCCGCGCCCCCTATCCGACTCGTTCCGCGCGGCCCAGGATCCCCTGAGGCCGGAACAGGAGTACGAGGATGAGCACCACCAGCGCCCACGCGTTCTGCAGCTCCACCGGGAGCCACAGCGTGGACACCTGCGCCACGATCCCCACGACCAGGCTCCCCGCGATCGCGCCGTACGCGGTGCCCAGCCCGCCGAGGATCACGGCGGCGAACATCAGCAGCAGCAATCGGAACCCCATGTTGAACGAGACGTTCTCACTGACGCCGTAGAAGACCCCGCCGAGCGACGCGAGACCGCCCGCCAGCATCCACACGTACAAGATCACCCGGGAGACGTCGATGCCCGACGACTCCGCGAGGTCGCGGTTGTCGGCCACCGCGCGCATCGCCTTCCCGATGCGGGTGCGCTGCAGCCCCAGCCCCACCAGGACCAGCACCGCGAAGGAGATGACGATGATCGTCAGGTCCCGCGGCGTGATCGACAGCGGGCCCCACGAGAGCCGCTCCTGGATCTGGTAGTCGTTGTAGGGCTGCGCCACCGCGCCGAACCACACCTGGACGCCGTGCCGGATGAGCAGGGCCAGGCCGATCGACACGATGAACATCTGGATCAGCGCCACTCCGCGCCGCCGTAGTGGCTGCCAGATGCCCCGTTCGATGGCCCCTCCTATGCCGACCCCGGCGACCACCGCCACCAAGGTCGCCGGCACCAGTTGCCAGGAGGGCCCCTGCAGGTTCAGGAACCAGGCGATCACCGCGCCCAGCGTCACCATCTCGCCGTGGGCGAAGTTCACCAGCTTGGTGGTCCCGAAGATCAGCGACAGTCCGACCGAGGTGATCGCGATGATGGCGCCGAACCGGACGCCCTCCAGCAGCAGCTGGAGGAACCGCTCACCCGTCCCCGGGCCCGTATCGGCCTGGGGGGCGCCGGCTCCGCCGTCCGCCCCCTGGCCGGCCTGGCCCGCGGCGGCCAGCGGGAACAGCACGTTCCGCTCCTGGCCCTCGGTGACCGAGATGGCGCTGAGCTTCTCGCCTCCTTGGCGGCGCGGCACCACTCCTTGCGGGAGGCTCCCGACATCGAGGCTGACGTCGTAGCGCCCCGGCCCGGGGACCTCGACGCGCCACTTGCCGTCGGCCCCGGTCGTGGCTTCGCCGACCTCCTTCTCGCCCTGTTGGACCTTGATCACGATGTCCGCGACCGGTTTGCGGTCGGGACCTCGCACCGTGCCTGCCAATGCCTCGCCCTCAGCCGCGAACGCCGCCGGGGTGACCAGCAGGATCGCGGCGAGCGCGAGCAGGGCGGCCGCCAGTGTTCGGCGCACACAGGCTCCTTTACTCGCACATCAGGAAATGTGTGGCGAGCGTAGCGAAGCACTGTTAAAGGGTCGGCCGCAGGAGCGGAGTCGTGAACGAATCGTTCGCAGAACGTGACAGAACGGACTAGCGTCAGCCCAGGTCAGGACGTTGCCGCTGGCGGGAGAGCTCCTCGACGACGGTATCGGCTACGGCGCGCATCGTCAGGCGACGGTCCATCGAGGCCTTCTGGATCCACCGGAACGCCTCCGGCTCGGACCACCCGTGGGCCTCCTGCAGCAGCCCCTTGGCCCGATCGACCACCTTGCGGGTCTCGAGCCGTTCCTGCAGTCCCGCGACCTCGGCCTCCAGCGCGCGCAGCTCGGTGTACCGGCTCACCGCCATCTCGATCGCGGGCGCGAGGTCGGTCTTGGAGAACGGCTTGACCAGGTAGGCCATCGCACCCGCGTCCGTGGCCCGCTGGACGAGTTCGCGCTGGGAGAACGCCGTGAGGATCACCACCGGCGCGATCCGGTCGGCGGAGATCCGCTCCGCCGCCGAGATCCCGTCCAGGATCGGCATCTTGACGTCGAGGATCACGAGGTCCGGCTTCAGCTCGCCGGCCAGCCGCACGGCCGCCTCGCCGTCCCCGGCCTCCCCGACGACCTCGTAGCCGTCCTCCTGAAGCATCTCCTTCAGGTCAAGCCTGATCAGGGCCTCGTCTTCCGCGATCACGACCCGCCGCGTACTCTCCACGCCCAAGAGCCTACCGAAACCCGCTACCCTGGTCTGGGCCGCCCCTCACCGGGGCAGCTAACTGGACATAGGGGACATGTCCAAATAAAGCCGGGATGATGGAATTGGCAGACATTGATCCCTCAAAAGGATTTGTCCGAAAGGGCGTGCGGGTTCGAGTCCCGCTCCCGGCACCATCGACCAGCCTTGCCCCATCGGCGGCGAGGCACGGCGAAGACCGAGCCCACCACTCCTGACGTGGGAGCCGGGCGGCCACCTCTTTCACCACCGAAGGTGACCGTTCCGGAACTGTCAGTGCTCGGCGCCATCATGCGGGCATGCATGACCCAACAACACGTCAACTCGCGAGGCGCCTGCTCAGTTCGGGCTTGACGCTCGCCGAAGTCCATCGTCAGACCGGAGTTCCGCTATCGACCTTGGGGTATTGGCGGAAACATCCCGGCACGGAAGCAGCGTCCAGAAGGTCGCTCTGCCCCCGCTGTCATGGCCGAGAACTCGACGGCCGGCGCTACTCCTATCTCCTCGGCCTCTACCTCGGGGACGGTCACATCGCCACGACCCACCGCGAGGGCGTCTACCGGCTCGAGATCGCCTGCGCCGACGCCTGGCCCGGCCTCATCGACGAAGCCGCAGAGGCGGTCGCCAAAGTGATGCCCGACCACAAGGTGGGACGCCGGAAGATCACGGGGTGCACGAACGTCGGTGTCTACTCCAAGCATCTGCCGTGCCTTTTCCCGCAGCACGGACCGGGGCGCAAGCACGACCGCAAGATCGAGCTGGCGGGCTGGCAGCAGAAGATCGTGGAAGAGTGCTCAGAGGAGTTCGTCCGGGGCCTTATCCACTCCGATGGCTGCCGCGTCATCAACCGGGTACGGCGGCAGACCAAAGGCGGGGACCGTTGGCACGAGTACCCGCGCTACAACTTCAGCAACGCCTCGCTGGACATCCAAGGGCTCTTCACGGACGCCCTGGATCGGCTGGGAATCGCGTGGACGCAGATGAACAAGAGAAATCTGTCGGTCGCGAAGCGGGAGGCGGTGGCGCGGCTGGATGAGTTCGTCGGGCCGAAGTACTGAGCGGGCGGGGCGACGCCGGGCCCAGGTCGGGCCCGGCGTCGCCTCGGTGTCCGTGCCGGCTACTTGGCGACGGTCTCGGAGGCCGGTTCCTCCTTCGGCCGGTCGCGGAAGTAGTCGCGGGTCTCCCGGTAGATGAGCGGGGACAGGATCAGCAGGCCGATCAGGTTGGGCAGCGCCATGAGGCCGTTCATCACGTCCGAGAAGGTCCAGACGGTGGTGAGCGTCGTGGTGGCGCCGACGTAGATGATGATGATGAAGATGAGGCGGTAGGGCAGGACCGCCTTGCGTCCGAACAGGAACTCCACGCAGCGGTCCCCGTAGTAGGACCAGCCGAGCAGCGTGGAGAACGCGAAGAAGATGACGCTCAGCGTGACGATGACGCTGGCCCAGTCGCCGGGCAGGCCCTCGTCGAACGCGCGGGCGGTGAAGGCGGCGGCCTCGTCCTCGCCGGCGTCCTTCCACACGCCGGTGATGACGATGGTCAGCGCGGTGAAGCTGACCACGACGAGGGTGTCGATGAAGGTCTGGGTCATCGACACCAGGGCCTGCCGGACCGGGTGGGAGGTCTTCGCGGCGGCGGCGGCGATGCCGCCGGTGCCGAGGCCGGACTCGTTGGAGAAGATGCCGCGGGCGACACCGTACTGGATCGCGGCGGCGACGCCGGCTCCGACGAACCCGCCGGTGGCGGCGGTGCCGGTGAACGCGTCGGTGAAGATGGTGCCGAGCGCGGCGGGGATCTCGTCCAGGTTGAAGGCCAGCACGGCCGCGGCGCCGACGATGTAGAGGACGATCATCACGGGCACGAAGGCGCTGGTGAAGCGGCCGATGCTCTTGATGCCGCCGAGGATGACGGCGCCGGCGAGCACGGTGATGATCACGCCGGTGATGACGGGGTCGAGGCCCCATTCCTCCTCGACGTTGGCGGCGACGGTGTTGGCCTGGGTCATGTTGCCGATGCCGAACGCGGCGAGGGCGCCGGCGACGGCGAAGAAGCCGCCGAGGATCAGGCCGACCGGGCCCTTGATGCCGTGCCGGAGGTAGTGCATGGGGCCGCCGCCCTGTTCGCCGGCGGCGTCGGTGCGGCGGAAGCGGACGCCGAGGAACGCCTCGCTGTACTTGGTGGCCATGCCGACCATGCCGGTGAACCACATCCACAGGACGGCGCCGGGGCCGCCCAGGGCGATGGCGGTCGCGACACCGGCGATGTTGCCGACGCCGACGGTCGCGGCGAGGGCGGTGGAGAGGGCCTGGTAATGGGTAATGTCGCCTTCGGCCTCGGTGTCGGATTTCCGGAAGGCGAGGCGGAAGGCGAGGCGGAAGTGCCGGACCTGGAGGCCGCGGAGGAGAAGGGTCAGGTAGAGGCCGGTGAGCAGTAGCAGCGGGATCAGGAGCCAGGGGCCCCAGATGAAGCTGCTGGCATCACCCAAGAATTCGTCGACGTCCATTACACCACCGATCAGGGGAGCGGCTCGAACATCCGGACCGTAGGTGACGGGCCGCCCTGTGAGAAGGGGCCTCGATCACCCGTTACGAGATCGTCCTTCCACTTTTCTCGGGTCTTGACCCTGGTGGGCCGCGTTTTCGGAGCGAGGTGGAATCGAGACCTGACGGTGACCGGGCGGAAAGGGGCCGGGCACCGCGCGAGGGTGCGGTTCGCGCGGTGCCCGGCTGGGTGGTTGGCCTGGTGGGTGCTCAGGTGTGGACGGTGATGGCGTCGCCGATGGCGTGGACGCGCAGCAGGTTGGTGGAGCCGGTGGTGCCGGGGGGTGAGCCGGCGACGACGACGACCTTGTCGCCCTTCTGGACGCGGCCGATCTCGAGGAGGGCCTGTTCGACCTGGCCGAACATGGCGTCGGTGTGGTCGGCGTGGGGGACGATGAACGTCTCGACGCCCCAGACGTGGGCGAGGCGGCCCCGGACGGCGGGGACGGAGGTGAAGGCGAGCAGCGGGATCGGCGAGCGGTAGCGGGACAGGCGGCGGGCGGTCTCGCCGGACATGGTGAAGGCGGCGAGGGCTTCGGCGCCGACGATGGCGCCGACCTCGGCGGCGGCGCGGGCGATGGCGCCGCCGACGGTCTCGGGGATGCGTTCGAGGGTGTGGGTGGCCTGGAGTGCGGCCTGCTCGGCGGTCTGCACGATGCGGCTCATCGTGAGGACGGATTCGATGGGGTACTGGCCGACGCTGGTCTCACCGGAGAGCATGACGGCGTCGGCGCCTTCGAAGACGGCGTTGGCGACGTCGGAGGTCTCGGCGCGGGTGGGCCGCGGCGCGGAGATCATGGATTCGAGCATCTGGGTCGCCACGATGACGGGGCGGGCCTTCTCGCGGCAGAGTTCGATGGCGCGCTTCTGGACCATCGGGACCTGTTCGAGGGGGAGTTCGACGCCGAGGTCGCCGCGGGCGACCATGATGCCGTCGAAGGCGGCGACGATCTCGGGGAGGCGTTCGACGGCCTGCGGTTTCTCGATCTTGCCGATGAGGGGGACGCGGACGCCCTCCTCTTCCATGATCTGGTAGCAGATGTCGGCGTCGGCGGGGGTGCGGACGAAGGAGAGGGCGACGAGGTCGACGCCGAGGCGGAGGGCCCAGCGGAGGTCTTGCTCGTCCTTTTCGGTGAGGGCGGGGACGCTGACCGGGACGCCGGGGAGGTTGAGGCCCTTGTTGTCGGAGACCATGCCGCCGACGGTGACGGTGGTCTGGACGCGGGGGCCGTCGACGGCGGTGACCTTGAGGGCGACGCGGCCGTCGTCGATGAGGATGGCGTCGCCCGGGCCGACGTCGCCCGGCAGCCCCTGGTAGGTGGTGGAGACCTCGCGGCGGGTGCCGGGGACGTCGTCGGTGGTGATGGTGAACTCGTCGCCGAGGGTGAGGCGTACCGGTCCGTCGGGGAAGCGTCCGATGCGGATCTTGGGGCCCTGGAGGTCCGCGAGGATGCCGACGCCGCGCCCGGTGGCGTCGGCGGCGGCCCTGATGCGGTGGTAGACCTCTTCGTGGACGGCATGGTCGCCGTGGCTCATGTTGAGCCGGGCGACGTCGATGCCGGCTTCGACGAGGGCGTTGATCTGCTCGGTGCTGGAGCAGGCCGGGCCGATGGTGCTGACGATCTTCGCTCGACGGGTCACGTGCACAACCGTACTTAGTTACTAGCGGGTACGGATATTCGCGCAGGACATGGTCGCCACGGGTCCACCGATTGGTCTAGGTCAGAGGTCTAGACCACATTCGGCCCTCATCGTTTGAACGCCTCGACGGCGGCCCGGCAGAACGCCTTCAGGTCGTCCGGCTTCCGGCTGCTGACGAGCACGTTCGGCCCGTCCTCGCACACCCTCACCTCTTCGTCGACCCAGGTCGCGCCCGCGTTGCGCAGGTCGGTCCGGACGCTCGGGAAGGAGGTCATGGTGCGGCCGCGCACGACGTCGGCCTCGATGAGCGTCCATGAGGCGTGGCAGATGACCGCGACGGGCTTGCCCGCCTCGAAGAAGGACCGGGCGAACTCCACGGCCTTGGGCTGCATGCGCAGGTAGTCCGGGTTGGCGACGCCGCCGGGCAGCAGGAGGCCGTCGAACTCGTTGTGGTCGGAGACCTCGACGGTGGTGTCGACGGGGAAGGTGTCGGCCTTGTCCAGGTGGTCGAACGCCTGGAGGCGGCCGGACTGGGTGGAGACCAGGCGGGGCGTGCCGCCGGCCTGCTCGACGGCCGCCCAGGGTTCGGTGAGCTCGACCTGCTCGGTGCCTTCGGGGGCGCAGAGGAACGCGATGCTCTTGCCCTCGAGATCCTTGCTCGACATGGCTTTCCTCCAGTTATCGGTGGTTATGTGCCTTGCCCGGAAGCGCGGGTGGTATGCAGGAGAGGTGAACCCCACCGGCTATCGCGAGTACCAGGAGCCGGGGCTGGCGTGCTCGTGGACGGCGGCGCTCCCCCGGGGCGCCGAGCCGTTCACGCAGCGTGTCGTGCCCGACGGGTGCGTGGACGTGATGTGGTCGGAGTCGGGGATCCTCGTGGCGGGTCCGGACACGGGGCCCGTCCCGGCCACCGTGCGGCCGGGCGAGTCGACCGTGGCGGTCCGGTTCGGGCCGGGGACGGCGCCGCCGGTGCTGGGCGTCCCGGCGGACGCGATCCGGGACGGCCGGGTGCCGCTGCGGGACCTGTGGGGCGGGGAGGCCGACCGGCTGGCGGAGGCCGTCGCGGCGGCGCCCGACCGGCGCGGCGCGCTGGTGGCGGCGGTACGGGAGCGGATGCGCCCGGCGGACCCGGTGGTCCCGGTGGTGGTGGCGGGCCTCGCCGGCGGCCCGGCGGCGGGCCCGGCCGGCGGTTCGGTGCGGGACGTGGCGGACCGGCTCGGCCTCAGCGAGCGGCAGCTCCGCCGGCGGTCCCTGGCGGCGTTCGGGTACGGGCCGAAGACGCTGCAGCGGGTGCTGCGCTTCCAGCGGGCGCTGCGGCTGGCGCGGGCGGGCGAGCCGCTGGCGGACGCGGCGTTCGCGGCGGGCTACGCCGACCAGGCGCACTTCGCGCACGAGGTGCGGGCGCTGGCGGGCGAGCCCGTCCGGAACCTGCTGTGAGCTAGGGCTTGAGCCTGCCGTAGGCGCGCAGCGTCCGCAGCGTTTCGACGGTGGTGAAGCCGCGCCATTCGGGGCGGGTGACCGGGGTCCAGATGGGGAAGCCGACGTCCCAGCCGCCGTCGTCGTGCCGGGCGCCGATGAGGGCGTCTAGTTCGCGGTCGAGGACGTCGGCGGTGAAGAGGCGGCGTCCGTATCCGCCGGGGTCCGGCGCGAAGTCGAGCGGGCCGTGGTGGTCGCTGTGCGCGTGGGCGTCGAGGGGGTCGCGGAGCCGGGTGAAGGCGGCTTCGGCGCGGTCGCGGTCGGGCACGTGGTCGAGGAAGGTGAGGATCGCGAGGACGTCGTACGCTCCGAGCCCGGTGCCGGGCGCCTCCAGGTACCGCCAGCAGAACGCGGTGGCGGGTTCGAGCCAGGGGTGGTCCGATCCGGCGCGGTGGAGGAGCCCGGCGAGCGTCGCGGTCGGGTTGATGCTGCCGGGCGGGTCGTCGGGCGCCTGCCACCAGGGGGCGTGCGGGGTGCCGCGGACGGTCGGCAGGACGAACGGCACTGCCCCGCCGGCGCGGGTGATGGACGCCAGGTAGTCGGCGATGCGCGCGACGGCCGGGTCGTCGTCCGCTCCGGCCTCGTGCAGGAACTCCAGGGCGTGCTGCGCGGGGACGGGCTGGCTGCCTTCGCCGCGCAGGTCGGGTTCGAGTGCGTGCCCGTAGCCGCCGTCGGGGTTCTCGTACGCGCGGAGTGCCTGGAGGACGGGGCCGGGAGGCCCGCCGCGGAAGTGCAGGGCGAACCGGTGCCGGTCGATGAGGCGGGCGTTGCGCCGCATGAAGTCGGCGGCGCGGGCGAGGTCGGAGTCGTCCAGGACGTTCATGGACCCGACTGTAGGTCGGCCGCTCGCGGCCGGTCTTGCAGGAAACGGACACGCGTGAAGCGGTGCGCGGTCGGTCCGGCCACCCCAGCGGTGGGTGGCCGGACCCTTGGTGTCCCGCGTGCGGGTGCGGGAGCGCGCGGCCCACGGCGGCGCGGCGGGCACCGCCCGGCGGTCGCCGCACCGTGAACCTTGGCGGGACCGTAGCCGACCGGCTCCGAGACCACAAGTCGGGACGCGGAAGCGCGGCCGCGGAGCGGCGGCGGGTCAGGAGGCGCAGTCGTTCCAGGGCACGGTCTCGTCGAGCTTCTCGGAGGGCTGGGTGAGGCTGTACCAGCAGCCGGAGTCGTCGCGGAAGACGGCCTCGATGCCGTAGGGGCGCTTCTCGGGCTTCTGCACGAACTCGACGCCCTTGGCGGACATGGCCTCGTAGTCGCCCTGGCAGTCGTCGGTGGTGAACGCCCCGGCGCCGAGGACGCCCTTGGCGATGAGCGCCCTCATCTGCGCCGCGGACTCGGGGTCCATGCTGGGCGGGCCGGGCACCATGAGGGTGAGGCTGAGGTCGGGCTGGTCCTTGGCGCCGAGCGTGAGCCAGCGCATGCCGCCCTCACCGAGGGTCATGTCGTCGCGGACCTCCAGGCCGAGCTTCTCGGTGAAGAACCGCTTCGCCGAGTCCTGGTCGAGCACCCAGATCGTGGCCAGCCCCAGCTTAGTGATCATGTTGATTCCCCTTCTGACCAGGTGTTTCCTCCACCCTAGGAGGGCCGTCGCCGGGCGGCCTTCTCGATTGTTGCGCCGGTGCCGGGACCGTCCGCGCGGAAGCCGCCGGCCCACAGCAGCACGAAGCAGCCGGGGATCGCGGCGGCGCCGGCGGTGCGGGCGCGGCCGCGGAACTCGGTGGGCGTCATCCCCACCTGCTCCTTGAAGCGGGTGCAGAACGTGCCGAGGCTGGTGAAGCCGACGAGCATGCAGATCTCGGTGACGGTGAGGTTCGCGTTGCGCAGCAGGTCCTGGGCGCGTTCGATGCGGCGCCGGGCGAGGTAGGCGCCGGGGGTCTCGCCGTAGACGTCGCGGAACAGCCGGACGAAGTGGTAGCGCGAGTAGCCGGCGACCGCGGCGACGGCGGCGACGTCGAGCGGTTCGGCCCAGTCGCGGTCCATGGTGTCCCTGGCGAGCCGCATGCGGCGCAGCAGCCCGGTGTCGGGTGTGGACGGCGCGGTTCCCATGCGCCGATGCTGGCACACCGAAGGCCCCGGAGGCAGCGCGCCTCCGGGGCCTTCGTCTCCGGGCTCTTCGTCTCCGGCTCTTCGTCTCCGGCTCTTCGTCTCCCGGCTCTTCGTCTCCCGGCCTCCGTCTCCCGGCCTCCGTCTCCGGTCTTCGCCGGCGGCTCAGGCGATCGGACGCGCCGTCGGCGGGATCGGGTAGGGCAGGTCGGTGCGGCCGGTGAGGTGGGCGTCGACGCCGCGCGCGGCGGCGCGTCCCTCCGCGATGGCCCACACGATCAGCGACTGGCCGCGTCCCATGTCCCCCGCGGCGTACACGCCGTCCACCGACGTCTTGTAGTCGGCGTCGCGGACGACGTTGCCGCGCTGGTCGAGGTCGACGCCGAGCTGTTCGAGGAGCCCCTCGCGCTCCGGGCCGAGGAAGCCCATGGCGAGGGTGACCAGCTCGGCCGGGATCTCCCGCTCGGTGCCCGCGACGGGCTGGAAGCCGGTCTCCGGGCCGCCGACCTCCACGATCCGCAGGGCGCGGACGTTGCCGTCCCCGTCCCCGGCGAACTCGGTGGTGGACACGGCGTAGACGCGGTCGCCGCCCATGTCCGCGAGCTCCTCGTGGGCGCTCTCCACCTTGAACAGCATCGGGTAGGTCGGCCAGGGCTGGGCGTCGGGGCGGGTCTCCGGCGGCCGCGGCATGATCTCCAGCTGGGTGACCGAGGCGGCGCCCTGCCGGATCGCGGTGCCGATGCAGTCGGCGCCGGTGTCGCCGCCGCCGATGACCACCACGTGCTTGCCCTTCGCGGAGATCGGCGACTCCGCGTAGTCGCCCTCCTGCGCCCGGTTGGACGGGGGCAGGTACTCCATCGCCTGGTAGACGCCGTTGAGCTCGCGTCCGGGGACGGGCAGGTCGCGCCAGGCGGTGGCGCCGCCGGCGAGGACGACGGCGTCGTGCCGGGCGCGCAGGTCGTCGGCGCTGACGTCGACGCCGACGTTCACCGAGGTCTTGAACTCGGTGCCCTCGGCGCGCATCTGGGCGAGGCGCCGGTCGAGGTGCCGCTTCTCCATCTTGAACTCGGGGATGCCGTAGCGGAGCAGGCCGCCGATCCGGTCCGCGCGCTCGTAGACGGTGACGTCGTGGCCGGCGCGGGTGAGCTGCTGGGCGGCGGCGAGGCCGGCGGGCCCGGAGCCGACGACCGCGACGGTCTTCCCGGTCTTGACGGCGGGCGGCCGCGGGCGCACCCAGCCCTCCGCGAACGCCCGGTCGATGATCTCGACCTCGACCCGCTTGATGGCGACCGGGTCCTGGTTGATGCCGAGGACGCAGGCGCTCTCGCACGGCGCCGGGCACAGCCTCCCGGTGAACTCCGGGAAGTTGTTGGTGGCGTGGAGCCGCTCGATGGCCTCCTGCCAGTCCCGCCGGTAGACGAGGTCGTTCCATTCGGGGATGAGGTTGCCGAGCGGGCAGCCCTGGTGGCAGAACGGGATGCCGCAGTCCATGCAGCGGCTCGCCTGCTTCTCCAGCCGGTCGCGGCCGAAGTCCTCGTAGACCTCGGACCAGCTCCGGATGCGCACGTCGACGGGGCGCCGCTTCGGGAGCTCCCGCCCGACGGTCAGGAAACCCTTCGGGTCAGCCATAGGGATGTCCCCCTCTCTCAGCTCTGCGCGGCGGCCATGACGGCCTCGTCGACGTCGCGTCCCTCGGCCTCGGCCTTGGCCATGGCGTCGAGGACGCGGCGGTAGTCCCTGGGCATGATCTTGGTGAAGCGGGCGGCGGCGGCGTCCCAGCCGTCCAGCAGGCGGCGCGCGACCGGCGACCCGGTCTCGGCCAGGTGCCGGGCGACGAGGTCCCGGACGAAGCCGAGGTCGTCGGCGTCGAGGGGCTCCAGGTCGACCATCTCGCCGTTGACCCGCTCGGGCACCAGGTCCAGGACGTAGGCGATGCCGCCGGACATGCCGGCCGCGAGGTTGCGCCCGGTGCGGCCGAGGATCACCGCGCGGCCGCCGGTCATGTACTCGCAGGCGTGGTCGCCGACGCCCTCGACGACGGCGGTGGCGCCGGAGTTGCGGACGCAGAACCGCTCGCCGACGATGCCGCGGGCGAACAGCTCGCCGGACGTGGCGCCGTACAGGATGACGTTGCCGCCGATGATCTGCTCCTCGGCCGCGAACCCGGCGTCGGCGGGCGGGCGCAGCGTGAGCCGCCCGCCGGACAGGCCCTTGCCGACGTAGTCGTTGGCGTCGCCGACCAGCCGCAGCGTGATGCCGCGCGGCACGAACGCGCCGAACGAGTTGCCCGCCGAGCCGGTGAAGGTGACGTCGATCGTGTCGTCGGGCAGGCCCGCGCCGCCGTGCCGCTTGGTCAGCTCGTGGCCGAGCATCGTGCCGACCGTCCGGTTGACGTTGCGGATCGGCAGGTCGAGGGTGACCTTGTCGCCGTACGCGAGCGCGCCCTCGGCGAGCTGGATGAGCGTGTTGTCCAGGGCCTTCTCCAGGCCGTGGTCCTGCTCGGCGACGCGGTGGAGGGCGGCGCCCTCGGCGTGCCCCGGCATGTGCAGGATCGGGCTGAGGTCCAGCCCGGACGCCTTCCAGTGCTCGACGGCGTCGCGGGTGTCGATCATCTCGACGTGCCCGATCGCCTCGTCCAGCGAGCGGAACCCGAGGGCCGCCAGGTGCTCGCGGACCTCCTCGGCGACGAACTCGAAGAAGTTCACGACGAACTCGGGCTTGCCGCCGAACCGCTGCCGCAGCACCGGGTTCTGGGTGGCGACGCCGACCGGGCAGGTGTCCAGGTGGCAGACCCGCATCATGATGCAGCCCGACACGACCAGCGGCGCGGTCGCGAAGCCGTACTCCTCGGCGCCGAGCAGCGCCGCGATGACGACGTCGCGGCCGGTCTTCATCTGCCCGTCGGTCTGCACGACGATGCGGTCGCGCAGCCCGTTCAGCAGCAGCGTCTGCTGCGTCTCGGCGAGGCCGAGCTCCCAGGGCGTGCCCGCGT
This sequence comes from Actinomadura sp. 7K534, assembly GCF_004348575.1. NCBI lineage: Bacteria > Bacillati > Actinomycetota > Actinomycetes > Streptosporangiales > Thermomonosporaceae > Actinomadura > Actinomadura sp. 7K534. The sequence goes on along the minus strand of NZ_SMKB01000149.1, from coordinate 4,350 downwards.
GCTTGAGGGAGGTCAGCGGGGACGCGCCGGTGCCGCCGTCGTGCCCGGAGATCAGGACGACGTCGGCGTGCGCCTTGGACACCCCGGCCGCGACCGTGCCGACGCCCATCTCGGCGACGAGCTTGACGTGCACGCGCGCCGACGGGTTGGCGTTCTTCAGGTCGTGGATGAGCTGCGCCAGGTCCTCGATGGAGTAGATGTCGTGGTGCGGCGGCGGCGAGATGAGGCCGACGCCGGGGGTGGAGTGCCGGGTCTTGGCGATCCACGGGTAGACCTTGTGGCCGGGCAGCTGGCCGCCCTCGCCGGGCTTGGCGCCCTGCGCCATCTTGATCTGGATGTCGTCGGCGTTGGTGAGGTAGTCGGAGGTGACGCCGAACCGCCCGGACGCGACCTGCTTGATGGCGCTGCGGCGCAGGTCGCCGTTCTCGTCGGGGGTGAAGCGCGCCGGGTCCTCGCCGCCCTCGCCGGTGTTGGACTTGCCGCCCAGCCGGTTCATCGCGATCGCGAGGGTCTCGTGCGCCTCGGCGGAGATGGAGCCGTAGGACATCGCGCCGGTCGAGAACCGCTTGACGATCTCCGAGGCGGGCTCGACCTCCTCGATCGGCACCGGCGGCCGCTCGCCCTCCTTCAGCCGGAACAGGCCGCGGAGGGTCATCAGCTGCTCGGCCTGCGAGTCGACCTTGGCGCTGTACTCCTTGAAGATCTCGTAGCGGCGGGTGCGGGTGGCGTGCTGGAGCTTGAACACCGTGTCCGGGTTGAACAGGTGCGGCTCGCCCTCGCGGCGCCACTGGTACTCGCCGCCGACCTCGAGGGTCCGGTGCGGGAGCTCGTTGCCGCCGGCCGGGTAGGCGCGGGCGTGCCGCGCGGCGACCTCGCGGGCCAGCACGTCGAAGCCGACGCCGCCGAGCCGGGAGATGGTGCCGGTGAAGCAGCGGGACACGACGTCCTCGCCGAGGCCGATCGCCTCGAAGATCTGCGCGCCGGTGTAGGACGCGACCGTGGACACGCCCATCTTCGACATGATCTTCAGGACGCCCTTGCCGTAGCCCTTCACCAGGTTCCGGACGGCCTTCTCCGCCGGGAGTCCCTCGATGACGCCGCCGCGGACGAGGTCCTCGACGGTCTCGATCGCGAGGTACGGGTTGATCGCGGACGCGCCGTACCCGATGAGCAGCGCCATGTGGTGGCACTCGCGGGCCTCGCCGGTCTCGATGACCAGCCCGACCCGCGTGCGGGTCTTCTCCCGGATGAGGTGGTGGTGCACGGACCCGGTGAGCAGCAGCGACGGGATCGCCGCGCGGGCCGAGTCGGCGCCGCGGTCCGACAGCACGATGATGCGGGCGCCGGCGTCGATGGCGCGGCTCACCTCGGAGTTGATCTCCTCCAGGCGGGCCTCCAGGGCCTCTCCCCCGCCGGCGACGTCGTACAGCCCGTGCACGACGTGGGCGTGCAGGTGCGGCAGCGACCCCTCGTCGTCGATGTGGATGATCTTGGAGAGCTCGCCGTTGTCGAGGATCGGGGTGGGGAGCACGAGCCGGCGGCACGAGTCCGGGCCGGGCTCCAGGAGGTTGCCCTCCGGGCCGAGCGTGGACTGCAGGGAGGTGACGAGCTCCTCGCGGATCGCGTCCAGCGGCGGGTTCGTGACCTGCGCGAACTGCTGCTTGAAGTAGTCGAACAGCAGCCGCGGCCGCTCGGACAGCACCGCGATGGGGGTGTCGGTGCCCATCGACCCGATCGGCTCGGCGCCCGTCTTCGCCATCGGCGACAGGATGATCCGCTGCTCTTCGAGGGTGTAGCCGAACGTCTGCTGCCGCCGGACGAGCGTCTCGTGCGTCGGGATCTCCCGCTCGCGCCGCGGCAGCTCCTCGAACCGGACCAGGCCCTCGTGCAGCCACTCGGCGTACGGGTGCTCGGCGGCGAGTTCGGCCTTGACCTCGTCGTCCTCGACGATCCGCCCGGCGGCGGTGTCCACCAGGAAGATCTTGCCGGGCTGCAGCCGCCCTTTGCGGACGACCTTGGACGCGGGGATGTCGAGGACGCCGGCCTCGCTGGCGAGGACGACGAGGCCGTCGTCGGTCACCCAGTACCGGCCGGGGCGCAGCCCGTTGCGGTCCAGGACGGCGCCGACGACGGTGCCGTCGGTGAAGCTGACGCTGGCGGGGCCGTCCCACGCCTCCATCAGGGTGGAGTGGAACTCGTAGAACGCGCGGCGGTCGGCGTCCATCTCGGCGTGGTTCTCCCACGCCTCGGGGATCATCATCAGGACCGCGTGCGGCAGCGACCGGCCGCCGAGGTGCAGCAGCTCCAGGCACTCGTCGAACGACGCCGTGTCGCTGGCCTCGATGTCGATCACCGGGTAGACGCGGGACAGGTCGCCGGGGATCAGGTCGGACTTCAGCAGCGCCTCGCGGGCCCGCATCCAGTTCCGGTTGCCCTTCACCGTGTTGATCTCGCCGTTGTGCGCGATGAACCGGTACGGGTGGGCGAGTTCCCAGGCGGGGAAGGTGTTGGTCGAGAACCGCGAGTGCACGAGCGCGATCGCGCTGGTGAAGCGGCGGTCCGACAGGTCGGGGAAGAACGGCTCCAGCTGCGGGGTCGTCAGCATCCCCTTGTAGACGATCGTCCGGCTGGACAGGCTCGGGAAGTAGACCCGCACGTCCTGCTCGGCGCGCTCGCGCATGCAGAACACGGCGCGGTCGAGTTCCAGGCCGGTCTTGCCCGCGTGCGGGCCGCCCTCGGCGGCGGCGACGAACAGCTGCGCGAAGTGCGGCATGACGCGGCGCGCGGCCGGGCCGGTGAAGCCGGGGTCGTGCGGCAGCTCGCGCCAGCCGAGGACCGCGAGGCCCTCCTCCGCGCAGAGCGTCTCGACGTGGGCCACCACCGCGGCGCGCTCCTCGCCATCGGCGGGCAGGAACGCGATGCCGGCCGCGTAGGCGCCCGCCTCGGGGAGCGCGAAGTCGCAGGCGTCGCGGAAGAACGCGTCCGGGATCTGGACGAGGATGCCCACGCCGTCGCCGTCGTCGGGCTCGGCGCCCACCGCCCCGCGGTGGTCGAGGTTCCGCAGGACCGTCAGGGCGTTCTGCACGATGTCGTGGCTCTTGCGGCCATGCAGGTCCGCCACCATCCCGACGCCGCAGGCGTCGTGCTCGTGCACCGGGTCGTACAGCCCCTGCGCTCCGGGCCGGCCGTCGCCGGCAACAGATGTGCGGGCATCAGGTCTGAAGGCAGCAGTCGCCATCAACCCTCCCGTCGTCGTCGTGTCACTGCTGATGTCAGTGCAGTCCGGGACGGCGTTGGCCCTTCTGCGGGTGAGATGACATTACATCACTGCCGGGATCATGCCCGAGTGTCACGGATCGCGAAACTTCCGGGCACGGATCGGCGAGCGTCATCGCACAGTGGTTTAGACCAGGTTACCGGCTCGATCCCCGGTGAAAAGGGCCGCGACCGCGGTGACGATCGTCACCCGGGTGATCGGGTTTACCGAAAAATTGCGGTGCGCCGGTCAGTCCGAGGCGCGGGCGGCGCGGCCCAGCACGGCCGGGTTCTTGCCGCCCTCGATCAGCAGCGACAGCAGCGCCTCGTCCTCGGCGCCGCCCTTGCCGTCCAGGCGCTGCGCCCACGTGACCACGGCGAAGTGCCCCATGGCGAGGCCGCGCGCCATCCCGAAGCCGCGGCCGAAGTCGTCCAGCGGCGCGGGCGCCTCCAGCGGCCGGACGAAGCCCGCGCCGATGGTCTTCTCCAGCGTCGCGACGAACCGGTCCGCCTCCGCCGTCCCGGAGAGGTTGAACACCGCGACGGCCAGGCCGTAGCCGTTCCGGGGTCCGGAGTAGATGCCGCGTGCCGCCTGCGTGCAGCCGCCCTCGCCGAGCACCTCGCCCACGGTCGCGCCCCACACGGCGTCGGCGCAGTCGCCGTCCAGGCGCTTGGTGCGCAGCTTGACCTGCACTTCCCCGCCGGGGACCGCCACCTTGGCGGCCGAGGCCGGGAACACCTCCTCGATCGTCAGCGGATCGGGGTCGGCCTTGCGGGACGCGATGCCCGAGTACGCCGACGCCGACGACGAACTGGAGTAGGAGGCCGGTGAGAGACCGGTCCCCGCCGGCGTCCCGATCCGCGTGCCCGCCGCGTCGTCCGCGGCGGGCTCGTCGCCCCCGCGCAGCACGAACACCGCCCCCAGGCCGAGCAGGACGACCAGACCGAGCACGGCGGCCGCGCCGAAGTAGAGCTTCGGCCCCTTCCCGCGCGGCGCGTCCTTCGGCTTCCCCGCCCGGGGCTGCGCCGCGGACCGGACCGGAGCCCTCCCCGCTCCCCCGCGCCGCTTCGCCTTGCCCGCCTTCTTGCCGGTCT
>NZ_SMKB01000148.1:0-17904 GCF_004348575.1 Actinomadura sp. 7K534 | reverse complement strand
CGTCAAGGAGGGGCTGTTCGGTGGGGCGGGCGCGATGCTGCGCGCTCGTGTTCAGATCAAGGGTGTTGAGCGCCGGGGTGACAAATCGGTGCTGCGGTACAGCGTGACGTCCCTGGACTCGTCCAGGAAGTTCCTGACGTTCGCGGTCGACCTGATTGATCCGGTGGGGCGCCTGCTCTACAAGTCCACCGGGGCCACGGGTGGGGAGGGCTTTGAGCCCGGTGAAGCTCGCGAGATGACGGCCGAGTACCCGGCCATTCCGCGGAGCGTCGCGAAGGTCACCGCGATAACGCAGGGTACGGCCGGCGAGTTCACCGGCATTCCCGTGACCGGTCCCGACGATGCGTCCGCCGCGTCCCTGGCGCGACTGCGTGGCAATCCGGTGGAGCTGTACTCCATCACCGAAGGTGAGGACAGGGACGTCACGACGAGCGGCCATCGGGTGACGGTTGGTCTCCACGCGGATGCGGTGTTCGAGAAGAGCTCCGCTAATTTGGCCAGGCGTGCTGGGACCTTGCTGGACGAGATCGCGCGGGAGATTAAGGCGAAGGCCGTCGGCTCGCTGAATTTCGAGGGGCACACCGACAGCGGCGGGGATGACACCGCCAACGTGGAGTTGTCCAAAGAGCGCGCCGAGGCCGTTATGCGTGAGATGAAGTCCCGGCTCGGGGACGGGTTCTCCTACACGGCGAGTGGCAGGGGAGCTGCGGAGCCCATCGCCGTGGAGGACGATGCCGAGGCCCGCGAGCGCAACCGCCGGGTCGAGATCACGTACGAGGTGAAGCGGCCGGAGACGGCTAGCCCGAAAACCGCGCCCGCCGACTTCCGGCGGTGGGACGGGAAGAAAGTCGCCAGTCGCTCGGCGGAGTTCGGAGACGCCAAGCGGCGCATCGACGTCAAGCCCTTCTACCGGGACGGCGCCTACATCGTCGCCGTGTTCGACGTCGTCAACGAAGGTCCGGGGCTCACTCCGCCGGACGCGTCCTACGCGCACCGGGACTATCCGGGAGGCGTGTTCACCTCCTTCTCCGTCCGGGTGCCGGGGAGCAAGGACGTCTACCGCACCGTCCGGATCGGCACCGTGACGCCCGGGGCCACGGGCGCCTACGTCGACCCGGGACGCGTTGTCGGCGAGGCCGAGGAGTACGAGACCGTCCGCGGCTTCGCCTACCTTCCCGCCCCGCCTGGCAAGGTCACTTCCGTCACTTTTGACGCCGGGCCTTTCGGAAAAGTCGACAACGTCCCGGTACGGCAGGGCGGCTGACAACGATCCCGCGCGCCCGCCGACGTGTGACCGGAGATCGAAACGGATAGTTAAAGAACACGGCCAAGGATCGTCCGGCGGAGGTCATCGCATGGGTGTCGGCGTCAGTGTTTTCTTGATCACGCTCGGACTGATCCTCAAGTTCGCGATCCAACCGGATGCGATGACGGACCCGGTGGACATTCACATCATCGGCGTCATCCTGATCATCGTCGGCGGGGTGACGTTCGCGCTCCAGCTCCTGATGATGTCCCGGATGCAGCAGCGTCAGCCCCGCTTCCCATCGGGACGGGACGAACGCACCTATGACGGCGACAACCCGCCCCGTCCCTGAGGTGACGCCCCCTCGCCCTTCCTGACGCCCGGGTCTCGATTGCCCGGGATTGAACGGATTGCCGTGCGCGCGCATCCAACCGGTGATCCCGGCTTCGAGGAGGCGCCCCGTGACCGCTCTGATCGTCATGTGCTTCGTGCTGGCGGCCGTCTTCTTCGTGCTCGGGTGCATGGATCAGCGGAAGCTCTACTGGAAGACCGCGGCCTGGCAGTACCGCCGCCCCGAGGCCAACGAGCCGTCCGAGGCCGCGCACGTCTTCAACCGGATCGGCCTGTTCCTCGGTGCGGCCATGATGCTCGTCCTCGCCGCCGTCCTCAACGCCGCCGACGCGTCGAGCACCTACTCGACGGCGCAGGTGCGCTCCGTCGCGTCCTCCGCGGCGTCCGACCTGAACCAGGGGACGCAGTCCGGGATCGGTTCGTCGTTCCGCGCGTCGTCCGACCTGTACGACGCCGTGAACGAGCACGGCGGCGGCAACGTGAAGATCCGCTCGGCCGGCAGCGGCGAGTACGAGCTGACGAACCGCGACGGCGAGAACCCCGTCTGCCTCACCGTCACCGTGGACAACGACCTGAACATCGGCGGCGGCATCGGCGAGCCCTGGAGCCACTCGGTCAGCACGTCCGTCAACGACGGCGCCTGCTGACTCGCCCGACCTTCGGTCCGACTCACCGGAGGTGACCTCCGCTGAAGATGGCGAGGCGCTACGGCGGTGACTACTGTGGCCTCCGTCTCCCGCCCGCCACTCCTCGACGGATGACCGATGCGCCGCGTTCCCACCCTGGCCGCCTCCCTTTCCGGGCTGCTGCTCCTCACCGGCTGCGCGAATGACGGGCCGGTGAAAGTCGATCCGCCGACGGCCGGGGCCGGTGGCTCCGCCCGTCCCGCGAACGCCACGGGGACGTTCGCCAAAGAGGGCTGGTTCGGCAGCGCGGACGGGTTGCATGCGCGCGTCGAGATCAAGGGCATCGAGCGGCAGGGTGCCAAGTCGGTACTGCGCTACAGCGTGACCTCTATGGACACGGCCACGAAGTCCGTCATGTTCGCCATCGACCTGCTCGACCCGGTCGGACGCCGGCTGTACCGGCCGACCGGATCCACGAGCGGGGACGGCTTCGCGCCCGGCACGACCCGCGAGATGGCCGCCGAGTACCCGGCCCTCCCGCCGGACGTCACGAAGCTCACCGTCCTCACGCCGGGCTCGGCGGGGGAGTTCACCGGCATCCCCGTGACGGGCACGGCCACCGCGTCGCCATCGGGCTCCGCACTGCCAACGGCCACCGCACCGCCGCCGGGCGCCGAGCCGGGAGGCAGCGCCCCGCCGGGGGTCGGCGCCGGGGTGGACGCGGGTACCGACGAGGGGACCGGGACCGAGCCGGAGGCGGGCGTCGAGGCGGAGACCGCAACCGATGGGCCGTCCGGCGCCCCGACCGGGGCGGGCACCCCGACGATCACGGCGAGCGCGGGTACGGAGCCGTCTCCGGGGTCGTCGCCCGGACCCGGGAACCCCGTCGTGTTGCACGACATCATCGAGAAGGAGACCGGGGACGCATCGTCCAGCCCCTCGCCCGGAGCCTCGTCGAGCGGCTCGGCCAGTGCTTCGGCCAGTTCGTCCGCCACGTCCAGTCCGTCCGCCACGGCGAGCGATGGAGCCGCCGGTACGCCCGCGGATTTCCGGCCGGAGGACGGTGAGAAGGTCGCCAGCCGATCGACGAAGTTCGGCGAGGCCAAGCGGCGCATGGACGTCAAGCCCTTCTACCGGGACGGCGCCTACATCGTCGCCGTGTTCGACATCGTCAACGAAGGCCCAGGCCCCACTCCACCGGACGCGTCCTACCCCCACACGGACTACCCGGGGGGTGTGTTCACCGCGTTCTCCATCAAGGTGAAGGGAGGCATGGACGTCTATCGCGCCGTCCGCATCGGTCCCGGGACGCCGGGCGCCCCCGGCTCCTACCTCGCCCCTGGACGCGCCGTCTTCACCACCGAGGTGAACCAGCCCGTCCGCGGCTTCGTCTACCTCCCCGCCCCGCCCGGAAACGCCTCCTCCGTCACCTTCGACGCCGGCCCCTTCGGCACGTTCGACGACGTCCCGGTGCAGTGACCCGGGCGCCCCTCAGAAGTCCATCGAGGACTCGTGCGATCCGGCCATGCCGTCCCCATACCGCCTCTGCAGGTGGAAGCGGCGGCTCAACCGGATCGTCGGGCGCATGAGGAACATGACCGACCCGATCACGAACAGGCACTTCGCGGCGAAGGTGGTCGACTCCGGGAAGAACAGCGCGCTGCCCACCAGGAACAGCAGCGCGGCCCCGAAGTCATTGGCGATCGAGAGCGTCTCGTAGCGTCGGCGGATCACCAGTTCGTCCGGTCCGATGCGGAGGTGGATCGAGGAATCTGCCATGGGGCGAGACTATGAAACCGGTGGCGTAACGCCTGGTCAATGAGCTTCGCGGTACAGCAAAGTGCGGGGCCGGTGCCGCCCGCGGCACCGGCCCCGACGAATCCGGTTACGACCAGTCCGGTTACGACCAGGCGAGCATGCGGATGGGGTCCTCCAGCATGTCGCCGACGTCGCGGAGCACCCGCGACCCCAGCTCGCCGTCCACGATCCGGTGGTCGAACGACAGCGACAGCGTGGTGACCTTCCGGATCGCCAGCTCGCCCTCGTGCACCCACGGCATGTCCCTGATCTGGCCGAACGCCAGGATCGCGGCCTCACCGGGGGTGAGGATCGGGGTCCCGGTGTCCACGCCGAACACGCCCACGTTCGTGATCGTGATCGTCCCGTCGGACAGGTCGGCGGGCGTCGCCTTCCCGGCGCGGGCCTTCTCGGTCAGCTCGCCGAGCGCGCGGGCCAGGCCGGGCAGGTCGAGGTCCTGCGCCTCCTTCACCTTCGGGACGATCAGGCCGCGGTCGGTGGCCGCCGCGATCCCGAGGTTCACGTAGCGCTTGACGACGATCTCCGCGCCGGACGGCCCGTCCACCCAGGTCGCGTTGACCTCCGGGTGCCGCGCCACGGCGGTGAGCAGGGCCCGCGCCACCAGCAGCAGCGGGGACACCTTCACGTCCGCGAACTCGGGCAGCTCGCGGAGCCGCTTCACGGTCTCCATCGTCCGCGTCACGTCCACCTGGAGGAACTCGGTGACGTGCGGGGCGGTGAACGCCGAGCCGGACATCGCCGCCGCGGTCGCCTTGCGGACGCCCTTGACCGGCCTCCGCTCCTCCCGCGGCCCCGCCTGCGCGGGCACCGGCGGCGCCTGCGGCTCGACCTGGGTTCCGGCCTGGGCGGCGAGGACGTCCTCGCGCGTGATCGAGCCCTGCGGGCCCGTCCCGGTGATGGCGGCGAGGTCCACGCCGAGGTCCTTGGCCATCTTCCGGACCGGCGGCTTGGCGAGCGGCAGCCCGTTGCCCCCGGGCTGGGGGCGAGGCGCGGGCGGCGCGACCGGTGCCGGTGCGGGGGCCTGCGGCGGCGCGGGAGGGGCCGGCGCCTGCTGGGCGTGCGGCGGGGCGCCGTTGGCGGACTTGCGCGGGCGGCGCTTCGTCGCGCCCTCCTTGACCCCGTACCCCACGAGGACGGGCTGGCGCTTCGGCGGCGCCTCCGGCGACACCATGCCCGGCTCCTCGACACGCGGCACGGCGTCCTGCTTGATCGCCGCGGCCTGCGCCGGGGGGTCGGACACCGGCGTCGCCACGCTGCCGCCGCCGTCGGCGTCCACCGAGATGATGGGCTTGCCGACGTCGACGGTCTCGCCCTCGGTGGCCATCAGCTCGGTCACCACGCCCTCGAACGGGCACGGCAGCTCGACGATCGCCTTCGCCGTCTCGATCTCGACGATGGTCTGGTTGATCTCGACGGTGTCGCCGGGCTGGACGTGCCACTTCACGATCTCGGCCTCGGTCAGGCCCTCGCCCACGTCCGGCAGGTTGAAGATCTTCGGCTGGCTCACCGGCGTCACCACGCGAAGGTTCGGTCGACCGCGTCCAGGATGCGATCGAGGTCGGGCAGGTAGTGGTCCTCGACGCGCGAGGGCGGGTACGGCGTGGAGAACCCGCCGACCCGCAGTACCGGCGACTCCAGCCGGTAGAAGCAGTTCTCGGTGATCCGCGCCGCCAGTTCGGCGCCGAAACCGCTGAACACCGGGGCCTCGTGGACGACGACGCAGCGCCCCGTCCGGTTGACCGAGTCGACCACGGTGCCGAGGTCGAGCGGGTTCAGCGAGCGCAGGTCGATGACCTCCAGCGAACGGCCCTCCTCGGCGGCCGCGGCGGCGGCCTCCAGGCAGGTCTTCACGGACGGCCCGTACGCCAGCACGGTCACGTGGTCGCCCGGCTGGACGACCTTGGCCTGGTGGAGCGGCGTCCAGTCGGACGAGTCGACGTCCACCTCCGCCTTCTCCCAGTACCGCCGCTTCGGCTCGAAGAAGATCACCGGGTCGGGGGACGCGATCGACTGCTGGATCATCGAGTAGGCGTCCACCGGGTTCGAGCACGCGACCACCCGCAGCCCGGCCGTGTGCGTGAAGTACGCCTCGGGGGACTCGGAGTGGTGCTCGACCGCGCCGATGCCGCCGCCGCAGGGGATCCGGACGACGACCGGCAGCGACACCGCGCCGAGCGACCGCATCCGCATCTTGGCGAGCTGGGTGATGATCTGGTCGGCGGCCGGGAACACGAACCCGTCGAACTGGATCTCGCAGACGGGCCGGTAGCCGCGCAGCGCCAGCCCGATCGCCGTGCCGATGATGCCCGACTCTGCGAGCGGCGTGTCTATGACGCGTTCCTCGCCGAAGTCCTTCATCAGCCCGTCGGTGATCCGGAAGACCCCGCCGAGCTTCCCGACGTCCTCGCCCATCACGAGGACCTTCGAGTCGTTCTCCATGGCCTTGCGCAGGCCCTCGTTCATCGCCTTGCCGAGGGTCAGGGTGGTCACTTCGACTCCTCCTCGAACGACGCCAGGTAGGCGGCGAACTGCTCCTGCTCCTCGGTCATCAGCGGATGCCGCTCCGCGTACACGTGGTCGAACATGGACATCGGATCCGGGTCCGGCAGCGCCAGGCACGCCTCGCGCAGTTCCCGGGCCAGCTGCTTGGCCTCGTCCTCCACCTTGTCGAAGAACCCCGAGTCGGCGAGGTCGTTGCGCACCAGGTACGCCTTGACGCGCTCGATGGGGTCCTTGAGCTTCCACGCCTCCTCTTCGGCCTTGAGCCGGTAGCGCGTGGGGTCGTCCGTCGTGGTGTGGGCGCCCATCCGGTAGGTGAACGCTTCGATGAGCGTGGGGCCCTGCCCGGTGCGGGCGTTCTCCAGCGCCTTCCTGGTCACGGCGAGGCAGGCGAAGACGTCGTTGCCGTCCACGCGCAGGCCCGGGAAGCCGAAGCCGTTTGCCCGCTTGTAGAGGGGGATCCTGGTCTGCCGCTCCAGCGGCTCGGAGATGGCCCACTGGTTGTTCTGGCAGAAGAACACGATGGGGGCGTTGAACACCGAGGCGAACACGAACGACTCGTTCACGTCGCCCTGCGAGGTCGCCCCGTCGCCGAAGTAGGCGATCGTCGCACCCGCCGACGGCGTGCCCAGGACGCCGTCCCGCTGGACGCCCATCGCGTACCCGGTGGCGTGCAGCGTCTGGCTGCCGATCACGATGGTGTACAGGTGGAAGCCGTGCTCGGCGGGGTCCCACCCGCCGTGGTTGACGCCGCGGAACAGGCCGAGCAGGTTCAGCGGCTCGACGTTCCGGCACCACGCCACGCCGTGCTCCCGGTACGTCGGGAACACCATGTCGTGCTCGGTGAGCGCGCGGCCCGAGCCGATCTGCGCCGCCTCCTGCCCGAGCAGCGACGCCCAGATGCCGAGCTCGCCCTGCCGGGTGAGCGCCACGGACTCCAGGTCGATCCGCCGCACGATGACCAGGTCGCGGTAGAGGTCGCGCACTTCCTCGGCGCTGAGGTCCAGGGGGTAGTCGGGATGCTCGACGCGCTCGCCCTCGGGGGTGAGCAGCTGGATGAGCTCTGGCTCGGCGAGCTCGGTCGTGTCGGGCGCGCCGCGCACGGAGTCGATCGTCATCGATGACACTCCTCGTTCGGGGCCGTCACGCGGGATCGCCGCGCGTTCGGCCGATGTCCGCGGCCTCCGGGCCCCGGTAAGGGACGAAAGCCGCATATGCCATCGTGGCAGACATCACACCTTACGATGCAAGTCCCGCCATGCAGGTCCTACCCCGAGCGCCGTCCTTTGATCCAAACGAGCCCTGGCCAGGCACGCCCCGCACCCGGACGTGATTCGCGCCACCCGCCCGAGGTGGGGACGGGCCTCACTCGCGGGAGAGCGCCCGGCTGGCTCCGGCGGCGACGGTCAGCCCGAGGATCAGGCCGGCGACGACGATGAAGTTCGCGATCCACTGGTGGACGCCCTTGGGCGCGAACACCCTCTCCTGGCCGAGGTCGCCGATGGGCAGGATCAGGTCGAGGGTGTAGAAGAACGCGTTGAAGTGCGGGCTGTCGTCGGCGTTCAGCACCGGCGGGTTCTCCAGGGAGAAGACGACCGTCCCGAACACGAGCAGCCCGATCAGCCAGCTCGCCGCGCGGAACGGACGGTAGCCGTAGCCGACGAGGACGTCCTGCAGCCAGCCGACGATCTTGCGGGGCAGCCCCTGGGTCCCGCGGCGGTCCCGGGCCTTCGCGAGCAGCACGTAGCGGCCGTCGGAGTCCAGGCCGAGGGACCGGTAGGCCAGCGCAAGGCGCTCGTAGGGCTGCGGCGCGTACCCGTCGGTGTCGCGGTGCAGCCAGTCCAGCCGCTCGCGGGCCGTCAGCGGCGGTTCGAGCGTCTCGTACTGCAGGCCGTCGAGCTGGAGGCGCTCCGGCCACGAGGCGGCGTCGTCGCGCAGCAGGCTGATGCGCGCGTAGGACAGGTCGGCGATGCCCCTGATCGGCTCGGCGGTGCGGAGCAGCAGCTCCTCCGCCTGGATGCGCTGGACGCTGAGCGCCGTCCCCTCCTCGTTGCGCAGGTGGGCGCCGCGGAGGCTGAGCTGGCCGGTGACGCGGGCGCCGGCGAAGGAGACGGCGCCGGTGGCAGTGAACCCGTCCGAGCAGTACACGTCGGTCTCTACGGCGAGGTCGTCGGCGTTCAGGGCGGTCTTCCCGGGCGCCGACAGCCGCGCCCCCACGAAGGACAGGTAGCCGCCGACGCGGGCGCCGCGGAGCCGGATCTCGCCCTCGGCGCTGAACCCGCCGTCGCAGAACACGTTCGCGGCCACGTCCAGGCGGCTCGCGTACAGGGCGGCGCCGGCCGGGTTGTGCAGCCGCGCCCCCCGGAAGATCAGCTGGCCGCCCACCCGGGCGCCGGGCAGCCGGACCTCGCCGCTGGCCGCGAACCCCTGGTCGCAGTAGACGTTGGCCTCGACGGTGAGGCGGTCGGCGAGCAGCGCGTCCCCTCCGGGGTTGGACAGCTGGACCCCCGACATGTTCAGGATGCCGGTGATGTTCGCGCCGTCCAGCCACAGGCCGCCCGTGATGCGGCTGCCCTCCAGCCACAGGTGCCCGTCGACCCGCGTACCGGACGCTATGAGACCGGGCAGGCGGCACCGCATCAGGTGGACGCTGTTCATGCTCGCCCAGTACAGGTGCGGGGCCTCGTCGAACGAGCACCCCGTGAGCGCCAGGGGGACGCTGACCTCCGCGTGGCCCAGGTTCAAGGAGCCGATGACGCGGGCCCCGGCGAGCCGGACCGCGGCGACCTCGCCCGGCTGCGGCTCCACGGCGCCGACGAGCAGCGCGACGAGCACCTCGGCCCTGACTATCCGCTCCCGTCCCCAGCGGTCGGCCTGCGCGATGTCGTCGTAGTCGGGGTCGCCCGACGACAGGTCGACGGATTCGCCCTTCGGGAACGCATCCCAAAGGCGGCGTTCCGGGGGAGTCAGGTCCTCGACGTTCATCGGGCGGCTCCGGGGGGTGCGGATGGGTCGTGATGGGCAATGTTGCCGTACGCTTCAGGATCGTAAGGAAAAGCGCAGACCAGTGAGGGGGCGGTCGTGGCGCGTGTCGTCGTGGACGTCATGCTCAAGCCGGAGATCCTCGACCCGCAGGGGCAGGCGATCGCCCGGAAACTGCCGCAGCTGGGTTTCGACGGGGTGGTCGCGGTCCGGCAGGGCAAGCGGTTCGAGGTGGAACTGGAGGGGGAGGCCGACGAGGCCGCCCTGGAGCGGGTCGGCAAGATCGCCGAGACCCTGCTCGCGAACCCCGTCATCGAGAACTACGAGGTTCGCGTTCTCTGACCGGAAATGGCCTGGAATGCCGATCGGCTTCGGGGTCTATCCGGCGCGCTGATTTGGCGCGTTCCATCCGTTCGTGCGGGCTTTCCGGGGCCCGTGCGCCATTGCGCCGGGCGGACGGGATTTGGCGAAGCGACCCGTGAGTATAGCGATTACGGAAGATTCCGCCGGGGAAGTGTTAGCTGCGTCGAGTCGTCGAGCACGCTCCGGGGACCGGGGGAACGGCCAGGAAGCCCGGGGCATACACGAGGTGTCCGGGTGGATATGCGGTTCTCGCTCTCGCTCCCACGCGAAGCGCCCAGCATCCCGGTGGTCCGGCGAGTGGCGGGGGACGCGCTGCGCGGGCTGGGCGTCACCGAGGACTGCGTCGGCGACATTCTGGTCGCCACCTCCGAGGCGTGCACCAACGCCGTCCAGCACGCCCGCGGGTCCGGTGAGTACCAGGTCACAATGCACGTGGACGAGGCCGACTGTGTGCTCGAAATCATGGACCGCGGCCACGGCCCCCGCACCGCGGCCCCCGTGGATCGCGGGATGTTGAGCGAGTCCGGCCGCGGGCTTAGGATCATGCGGGCCCTTGTGGACGAACTGGACATCGACCCCTCGTCCGACCGGGGCACCGTCGTTCACCTGCGGAAGCGGCTGAGCTGGCGGGACGAGGCACTGGTCCGGCGCCTCGACCGCAAACTCATGCACAGCGCCGGGTAGATTGGAAGCCGCGCGCGGGGGAAAGCGACGCGCAGCGGGGTGATCGGCGGAGGAGATACCGCCCGTTCCGGTGCCCCTCATTCGGAGGAACAGAAGAGATGGATGCTGCCCGGGTCGGGATCATCACCTTCCCCGGTTCTCTCGACGACAAGGACGCCGCGCGAGCCGTGCGACTTGCCGGAGCCGAGCCGGTCGCCCTTTGGCACGGAGACCATGACCTGCGGGGGGTCGACGCCGTCGTCCTGCCCGGCGGGTTCTCCTACGGGGACTACCTGCGCGCCGGGGCGATCGCCCGGTTCGCCCCGCTCATGACCGAACTGGTGGCCGCCGCCGAGGCGGGGCTGCCGGTCCTCGGCATCTGCAACGGCTTCCAGGTGCTGTGCGAGACGCACCTGCTGCCGGGCGCGCTGCTGCCGAACGCGGGCCTGCACTTCGTGTGCCGCGACCAGCGGCTGCGGGTGGAGAACGCCGACACCGTCTGGACGACCGAGTACCGGGAGGGCCAGGAACTGGTCATCCCGATCAAGAACCGGGACGGCCGCTACACCGCGGACCGGGAAACACTGACCGAACTCGCCTCCTCCGGACGGATCGTCGCCCGCTACCTCGACCTGAACCCCAACGGCTCCCAGGACGACATCGCCGGAATCTGCAACGAGGCCGGCAACGTGGTCGGGCTCATGCCGCACCCCGAGCACGCCGTGGAGTCACTGACCGGGCCGTCCACGGACGGTCTCGGCTTCTTCACGTCCATCGTCAAGAGACTGGTCAACGCATGAGCGAGCAACCTCACGCCTCTGGGCGCGCGACACGGGAATCCTCGGACGAGCCGTCGATGGAGTGGCTCGGCGAGCTGAAGTCCGACGCCGACGACCCAGAGCTCCAGCCGGTCGACCCCTCGGTCACCCAGGCGTTCGAGGCCATGCTGGAGGAGGCCAAGCCGGCCAAACCGGCCAAGCCCGGGGCGGTCCCGCCCGCGCCCCAGGCGTCTCCGCAGCCACTGGTGCCGCCGCCCGTGGTCGTCCCTGAGGCGCCCGCCCAGCCCCAGCCGGTCATCCAGGTGGACCCGGACGTCCAGGCCATGCTCCGGGCCGCTCAGCCCCTCCCGGGTGAGACGGAGGGGCCGGAGCAGGAGTTCGCCCGCGCCCTGGCCGAGGAGGGTCCCGCCGACCCCGCCATCACCCTGGCGGACCCGGTGACGCTCCCGAACCCCGGCTTGAACCAGTACGACCTGAACCAGCCCGACCTGAATCAGTACGACCTGAATCAGTACGACCTGAACCAGTACGCGCCGCCGCCGGTCGGCTCGGGCACCGGCCCGCAGCCGGCGGTCGGCACCGGCACGGGCCCGCAGCCCGCCGTGGGCCCCGGCTCCGGCCCGCAGCCCGTCCTCCGCCTCGACAGCGGCCCGCTCCCCGCGGTCGGCCCCGGCACGGGCCCCCAGCCCGCCGTCGGACGGGGAACGGGCCCGCAGCCCGCCATCGAGGCGACCGGCCCGGCCTACTACGGCACCGACACGGTGGCCATCGCGGCCGCGTCCCCCGAGCGCCCCCAGCCGTACGCCGAACTCGGGATGAACGACGAGGAGTACCGGCGCGTCCGCGAGATCCTCGGGCGCCGCCCCACGTCCGCCGAGCTGGCGATCTACTCGGTGATGTGGAGCGAGCACTGCTCCTACAAGAGCTCCAAGGTGCACCTCCGCCAGTTCGGTGAGAAGGCCCCGAAGACCGACAAGTTGCTCGTCGGTATGGGGGAGAACGCCGGCGTCGTGGACGTCGGCCAGGGCTGGGCGGTCACCTTCAAGGTGGAGTCGCACAACCACCCCTCCTACGTGGAGCCGTACCAGGGCGCCGCGACCGGCGTAGGCGGGATCGTCCGCGACATCATGTCGATGGGCGCACGTCCCATCGCCGTCATGGACTCGCTCCGGTTCGGCCCTGCCGACGCCCCCGACACCCAGCGCGTCCTCCCCGGCGTGGTGGCGGGCATCGGCGGCTACGCCAACTCGCTCGGCCTGCCCAACATCGGCGGCGAGACCGTCTTCGACGCCTGCTACGGGCAGAACCCGCTCGTCAACGCGCTGTGCGTCGGCGTGATGCGGCACGAGGACATCCAGCGCGCGGTCGCCCCGGGCCCCGGCAACAAGGTGATCCTGTTCGGCGCCCTGACCGGGCCGGACGGCATCGGCGGCGCGTCCGTCCTCGCCTCGGCGACGTTCGACGAGGAGTCCCACCAGAAGCGGCCGTCGGTCCAGGTGGGCGACCCGTTCATGGAGAAGCTGCTCATCGAGTGCTGCCTCGAGCTGTTCAACGAGGACCTCGTGGTCGGCATCCAGGACCTCGGCGCGGCCGGCGTCTCCTGCGCGACGACGGAGCTGGCCGCGGCCGGCACCGGCGGCATGCACGTCGACCTCGACACCGTCCCGCTCCGCGACGAGACGCTCCTCCCCGAGGAGATCCTCATGAGCGAGTCGCAGGAGCGGATGATGGCGGTCGTCACGCCCGACAAGGTCGACCGCTTCATGGAGATCTGCGCCCGCTGGGAGATCCCGGCCACGGTGATCGGCACGGTCACCGACACGGGCCGCCTGGTCATGACGTGGCGCGGCGAGACGATCGTCGACCTCCCGCCGACCACCGCCGCCGACGAGGGCCCGGTCTACAACCGGCCCCTGCAGCCCCCGGCCGACCTGGGCGCGCTGCAGTCCGACACACCGGGCCGCCTCACCCGCCCGTCCAACGGCGACGAGCTGCGCCGCACGGTCCTGTGGCTGGCGGGCTCTCCGAACCTCGCCAGCAAGACGTGGGTGACGTCCCAGTACGACCGGTACGTCCTCGGCAACACCGTCTTGGCGATGCCGGAGAACGCGGGCGTGGTCCGTATCGACGACGACTCCGGCCTGGGCATCGCGCTGTCCCTGGACGGGAACGGCCGCTACACCCGCCTCGACCCGTACGCGGGCGCGCAACTGGCCCTCTCCGAAGCGTTCCGCAACGTCGCCGCCACGGGCGCGCGGCCGCTGGCCGTCACCAACTGCCTCAACTTCGGCTCCCCGGAGGACCCGGGCGTCATGTGGCAGTTCGCCCGCGCGGTCGAGGGCCTGGCGGACGGCTGCCAGTACCTCGGCATCCCGGTCACGGGCGGCAACGTGAGCTTCTACAACCAGACCGGCTCCGCCCCCATCAACCCGACCCCTGTCGTAGGCGTCCTCGGCGTCCACGACGACGTGCGGCGCCGGGTGAACATGGGCCTCACCTCCGACGGCGCCACGCTCGCGCTGCTCGGCGAGACCCGCGAGGAGTTCGGCGGCTCGGAATGGGCCCACGTCGTCTACGGGCACCTGGGCGGCCTTCCCCCGCTCGTGGACCTCAAGGCAGAGACCGCGCTTGCCTCCGTCCTCGTCAACGCCATCCGCGACGGCCTGGTGACCGTCGTCCACGACCTGTCGGACGGCGGCCTCTCCCAGACCCTGGTGGAGTCGTGCCTCCGCGGCAGCCTCGGCGCCCGCATCACCCTGCCGGGCGACCCGTTCGTCGCCCTGTTCAGCGAGTCGGTGGCCCGCGCCATGGTCGCCGTCCGCCCCGGCGCCGAAGCCCGCCTCGCGGCCCTCTGCGAGTCCGCGGGCATCCCCGTGACCCAGATCGGCGTGGCGGGCGGAGACTCCCTGACCGTAACGGGCCACGGCCCAGACGGCGACCAACAGGAACTCTTCAGCATCCCCCTGTACGAACTACGCGAAGCCCACGAACGAACCCTCCCCAGCTACGCCGACTAACCCCACAACGAAAGAAGGGCGCCCGCACTGACGCGGGCGCCCTTCGCGCTTCTAATGAAGATCCCCGGCCGGAGGAGGCTGGGACCATGGGATTCTGCCGACTCCGAGACGTAACCGGGAGCGGCTCCGTACCCACCCTCCCTGAGCCGCGGCCCCAAACGGGTACGGCCGATCCCACGAATGACCCGGCGTACTGCACTTCGGCGTGAGTGCCCTGGACGTGTCCGCTAGGGGCTGCGGCCCTGGTCGGAGGGCCTGCACGCTTAGAAGACCGAGATGTGGACGTGGTCGTAGTGGTTGGCGGTGTTGCCGCCTCGGTTCTCCATCATGCGCCAGCCGGGGCTGCGCATGTCGTAGATGCGTTGGCGCCAGATGACGTATTTGATGCCTAGGGCGCCGGCGTGGGAGATGGCGTATTCGGCCACCTGGTCGCCCTGGGTTCGGGCGCTGCCGCCGGCCATGACGCCGCCGGTCGTGACCATGAAGTCGCAGGCGTGGCCGGTGCCGTGGTCCTGGGGGTCGCCGGTGCTGCGGACGCAGCCGATGGTGGGGAAGGGGCCGAACTCGAGGTCGAGGGTGTTCTTGGTCTTGAGCATGCGGGGGGTGACGCCGCCCATGCCGGTGCTCGGCGACTCGGGCTTGTACCGCTTGACCAGGGACTGGATCTTGGTCTTGCGGCTCCGGAGGTCCTGGATCTCCTTCTTGACCTCGGCCATCTTCGCCTCGGCCTGCTTCTTCGCCTGGACCTGGTCGTTGACGAGCTTCTGGATCTGCTCGACCTTCGTGGCCTGGTTCTGGGCGAGGTGGCTGACGAGGCTGGCGTTGCTGAGGAGTTCGCTCGGGTCGGCGGACGACAGGAAGGTGACCGTGGGGTCCTCGCCGTTCATCATGTACTTGGTGGCGGCGAAGCGGGCTACGACGTCGCGGGCCTCGATCAGGTCCTTCTCCAGGACCCTCGACTTGAGGTGCGCCTTCTTGGCGGCGTACTGGGCGTCCTTGAGCTTGGCGAGGTCTCCGCCGAGCTCCTTCTCGAGCTGCTCGATCTGCTTGTTCAGCTTCGCGAACTTGGCGGCGTCGCCCGGGTCGAACGGCGCGGCGGCGGGTGCCGCGGCGCCGGCGGACGGTGTGGCGGTACCGAGCAGCGGCAGCGCGGTCGCGATCGCCACGAGAGCCAGGGCGGCGCGTCGTCCGGAACGCCTGCCAGTGGAGGCGGGGGTCTCCACGTGCATCTCCTCTCGTCACGGCCGAAGGTCAATGAACTTTAAAGAACCGTCTGTTGCCTCGCCAAGGCTAGACCCACGAGGCGGGTGAGGCGGTGCGAAGCGCTGGATGCCCGGCTCCTTGCCTGGGAGCCGGGCCATCCTACGTGACGCGACTCACAGGTTCGCCTTGTAGACGAGCCGGTTGGCCTGCTGGCGCAGGCGCTTCAGGCTACGCGTGGAGTTGTCGTTGAGCCACTTCTGCACTTGCGGGAACGTGGCGGTCTTGCGGGTGGACAGGTACAGGGCGGCTACTCCGCTGACGTGGGGGGCGGCCATGGAGGTCCCTGTGAGGCCCTTGTGGCCGCCTCCGGGCCATGTGGAGTAGATGCCGTATCCGGGGGCGTTGATGTCGACGCACTTGCCCCAGTTGGAGAACGTGGCGCGGTTGTCGTACTTGGTGGTGGCGCCCACCGTCATGACCCAGCCCGCACCGGACGGGGAGAACTTGCACGCGTCGGCGTTGCTGTTGCCCGCGGCGACCGAGACGAACACACCGGACTTGGACAGGTTCATGACCGCGGTGTTGAGGGCGTCCGACTTCGGTCCGCCGAGCGACAGGTTCGCCACGGCGGGCTTGGCGGCGTTGGTGCGCAGCCACTGGACGGCGGCGACCAGGTCCGACATCGAGCCGTCGCCCTTGCAGTCCAGGACGCGGAGGGCGCGGACCCTGACTCCCTTGGCGACGCCGTAGGTCTTGGCTCCGATGGTCCCCGCGACGTGGGTTCCGTGGCCGTTGCAGTCACGGCCGTCGCCGTTGAACCTGGGGGCCGTCCAGGCGATGGAGGCGCGGCCGCCGAAGTCCTTGTGCGTGACGTCCAGTCCGGTGTCGATGACGTAGGCGTTGACCCCGCTGCCGGTGGACTTGTACGTGTAGGTCTTGGAGTAGTTCCGGGACCGCTGGTCGATGCGGTCGAGGCCCCAGGGGAGCGGTGCCCGCTGGGTGCCGCTGATGGAGACGATCTGGTCCTGCTCGATCGCGGCGACGCGGTCGTCGCGGCGCAGCTTGCCGAGCTGCTCGCCGTTCAGGCGTGCGGAGAAGCCGTTCAGGACGCCGTCGAAGCGCTTGACGCCGGCCGCGTCGACCTTCTTGGCGGCCGCGTCGGTGGACGCGCCCGCCTTCAGCGTGACGATGTACTGGCCGGGGACCGGGGTGCCCTGCGCCGCCGTCACCTCCACGAGCGACTCCGAGTTGGCGGCGAGCACGGGGAACGCGGCGGCGCCTCCCAGGCAGGTCGCGACGACTCCGGCCAGCAGCAGCCTTCGGTGGGCAACCCGCAAGGCGGTCTCCTTCTCACCGGGAGCCCGCGCGCGGCGGCCCCACCACAAGATCGATGCTTCGAATGCGGAAGAACCTTAGCGGAACTATTGAGATATAGGACGGTAAATCGGACGGTTTCCCCGGTAGTGCCGGGGCTCAGCTGCGGATCAGCCTGCCTCCGTAGCCGAGGTTCGTCCCCGGCCGGCTCCACGTGTACTGCAGCGTCCCGTCCGGCTGCCGGGTGACCTGGACGACCCCGGGCGTGCACGGCTTTCCGACGGCCAGGGACATTTTCAGCGCGCTCTCCGTGCCCCTGGTCATGCTGAGCGTGCCCTCGCAACCTTCCCTGGGATAGATGGCGCGTCCCGTGGTACCGCCCACCTCGAAAGTGACCTCGACAGGGAACGAGGCATTGCGACTGGTGTTGACCAGCGTTCCCTTCCACGTCCCCCCGAAGGACGACGGGATCGTCGTCACCGGGCGGTTGTTGGAGGCGTTGGCGCTGTCCGGAGGTGGCCCGTCATCGGCCTTGAGCTGAGGCCACAGCACCAGCGCGATGATGGCGATTCCCACGCCGACGCCTATGAAGAGTGAGAGCGCGACACCGAGGACGTGGTTGCTGGGCCGCCGCATCTTGGCGAGGGACGCCAGGGGCGAGGAACCGCGTCCACCCTCGTCACGTCCCGACCCAAGGCCGGGGATGAGCGGGGCCGGGTCGGTGGTGGTCGGGTGGTCGTCAAGGTCGATCGCGTCGAAAGTGGCTGTCGGGTCTGGGCCGACCGCGTCGATCCGCATGGTCTGGTCGCTCCGGTCGGGTTGCCGCGGCGCGAACGCGTCGAACGTCGCGGTCTCCTCGAAGGCGGACGGGTCGAGGTCCGCGGCGAGGGGTGCGGGCTCAGGCTCGGATTCCTGCGGGCGTGAACGACGCACGCGCGAGAGCTTCCCCAGAAGAGGGAGCGCAGGCGACGGAGCGGTCTCCTCTGCAGAAGGCGAGGGGACGCCTGGGGGAGGGCCCGGTGGGAAGCCCGGTCCGGGCATAC
>NZ_SMKB01000147.1:0-18136 GCF_004348575.1 Actinomadura sp. 7K534 | reverse complement strand
GAGCGGCTCCGCGCCGATCTCGCGGCCGCCCCCTTCGCGGCCCCCGGCCCCGACCGGCTCGCCGAACTCGGCCTCACCGGCCCGGTCCTGGCCGCGGCGGCGAGCGCGGGCGCCGTCCTGCGGATCGACGACCCCGCCCCCGGCGACGGCTCAACAGACGGCTCAACAGACGGCTCCGCAGACGGCAGTGGGGACGCGATCGTCCTGCTGCCGGGCGCCGATCAGGAGGCGCTGCGCATCCTGTCCGCCCTGCCGCAGCCGTTCACCCCCGGGCAGGCCGGGGACGCCCTGTCGACCAGCCGGCGCGTCGCCGTCGCCCTCCTGCGCCACCTCGACGGACTCGGCCTGACCGAGCGGCGGACCTGAAAACCGGTTGAGTACGCGTGGCTAGTCTGGCGTCATAGATCACGGTTCGGATCCCGTCGATCAAGGAGAAGGCATGCCGTACCAGACCATCAAGGGCGGCCGCGTTCCCATCCGGATGTGGACCGACCCCGCCACCGTCGAGGACCAGGCCCTCGACCAGCTCCGCAACGTCTCCGCGCTGCCGTGGGTGGAGGGCCTCGCGGTGATGCCCGACGTCCACTACGGCAAGGGCGCCACCGTCGGCTCGGTCATCGCGATGAAGGACGCGGTGTCCCCGGCGGCCGTCGGCGTCGACATCGGCTGCGGCATGACCGCCGCGAAGTCGTCGCTCACCGTCGAGGACATGCCCGACGACCTGTCCCGCCTGCGCGCCGGGCTGGAGAAGGCGATCCCCGTCGGCCGCGGGTCCCACCGGGAGGCCGTCGACCCGTCCGCGCTGCCGAACCTGAAGGAGCGGGGCTGGTACGACTTCTGGGACGCGTTCGACGGCCTGCACCTCGGGGTGCAGTCCCGCCTCGGCCGGGCCCGGAGCCAGATGGGCACGCTCGGCGGCGGCAACCACTTCCTGGAGCTGTGCGCGGACGACGACGGCGCGATCTGGCTCGTCCTGCACTCGGGGTCCCGCAACATCGGCAACGAGCTGGCCGAGCGACACATCGAGGCCGCCCGCAAGCTGCCGCACAACCAGGACCTGCCGGACGACGACCTCGCGGTGTTCGTCGCGGGCACGCCGAAGATGGACGCCTACCGCCACGACCTGTTCTGGGCGCAGGAGTACGCGCGCCGCAACCGCGCCGTCATGATGGCGCTCGCGCAGAACGTGGTGACCAGGCGGTTCGCCGGGCAGCGCTGCCGCTGGGAGCAGGCCATCTCCTGCCACCACAACTACGTGGCGGAGGAGGAGTACGGCGGCGTCGAGCTGCTCGTCACCCGCAAGGGCGCCATCCGCGCGGGGGCCGGCGACCTCGGCATCATCCCGGGCTCGATGGCGACCGGCACCTACATCGTGCGCGGCCTCGGCAACGAGACCGCCTACAACTCCGCCTCGCACGGCGCGGGCCGCAGGATGAGCCGCAACAAGGCCCGCAAGCACTTCACCGTGGACGACCTGGTCGAGCAGACGCGGGGGGTCGAGTGCCGCAAGGACAGCGGCGTCATCGACGAGATCCCCGGCGCCTACAAGGACCTGGAGACGGTGATGGAGGCCCAGTCCGACCTGGTCGAGGTCGTCGCCCACCTCCGCCAGCTCATCTGCGTCAAGGGCTGAATTCGTTCGGTAACGGCCCACTGCGCTCGCCTGGCGGCTACTCCGGCAGGTGGACTTCGATGAAGTCGGTCACGTCGGTGAGGACCTCGTCGCGGTTGGTCTCGTTGAAGACCTCGTGGCGCGCGCCGGGGTAGATGCGCTCGGTGAGGTCTTCGCCGCGGACGGCTTCGATGCCGACGCGGGTGGCGTCGGGCGGGACGAGCCGGTCGTCCTCCCCGTGCACGTAGAGGGTCGGGAGCGCGCCGAGGGAGCCGTGCTCGCCGATGCGGCGCATGGCGGTGTCGAGGGCCCGCACGGTGGGCTTCTTGAACGGGCCGTGCCAGACGAGCGGGTCCTCGGTGTACGCCTTGCCGACGGACGGGTCGCGAGACAGCGTGGCCGTGTCGATCGGCACGTCGGGCATCTCGTCCAGCGGCAGCAGCTGCTCGGCGACGTGCCAGTTGCCGAGGACCGGCCCGGACAGCACCAGTGCGGTGAGGAGCCCGCCGTGCAGCTGGGCGTACCGGGTCGCGATCAGCCCGCCCATGGAGTGCCCGATCATGACGACGGGCAGGCCGGGATGGTCGCCGCGCGCCGACTCCACGACCGTGTGCACGTCGGCGACGACGTCCTCGAAGTCCTCGATCAGCACGCGTTCGCCCGCGGAGCGGCCGTGGCCCATGTGGTCGGGCCCGCAGACGACGGCGCCGTGCCGGACGAGGACGTCCGCGACGTGGTCGTAGCGGCCGAGGTGCTCGCCGTAGCCGTGCACGAGGACCGCGACGTACCGCGGCTCCCCGCCCGCCCAGATCCGGGCGGTGACCGCGCCCCGCGAACCCGCGAACTCCCACTCCCGCGACGTGGTCACGCTGGCCTCCTCGATGGTCGACGCAACGTAACCGTCTCCCGTGAGGCGACGGAACGTCAACCACCGGAATAGGGTGGACAGTGCGACCGCAATCCCCGGCCGCCCGCGAGCGTGGACGGCCGGTCTGCAGGAAAGGGGCGCCCGTGCTGGTCGACACATTCGGCCGAACCGCGACGGACCTGCGGGTCTCCCTCACCGACCGCTGCAATCTCCGCTGCTCGTACTGCATGCCGCCCGAGGGCCTCGACTGGCTCCCGAAGCCGGAACTGCTCACCGACGACGAGGTGCTGAGGCTCGTGGGGCTGGCAGTCCGGGACCTCGGCGTCACCGAGGTCCGCTACACCGGAGGCGAGCCGCTGCTGCGGCGCGGCCTGCCGGACATCGTGCGCCGGACGGCGGAGCTCGACCCCCGGCCCCAGGTCTCGCTGACCACCAACGGGATCGGGCTGGACCGGCTCGCCGCGCCGCTGGCGGAGGCGGGGCTCGACCGCGTCAACGTCTCCCTCGACACCCTCGACCGCGACACGTTCAAGCGGCTGGCGCACCGCGACCGCCTGGACGACGTCCTCAAGGGCCTCGCCGCCGCGCAGGCCGCCGGCCTGGAACCGGTCAAGATCAACGCCGTGCTGATGCGGGGCGTCAACGACCACGAGGCCGCCGCGCTGCTGCGGTACTGCCTGGACCGCGGCTACCGGCTGCGTTTCATCGAGCAGATGCCGCTGGACGCCCAGCACGGCTGGACCCGCGAGAACATGATCAGCGCGGACGAGATCCTGGAGCGGCTGTCGGCGGAGTTCGACCTGGCCCCGGACGCCGAGCACGACCGCGGCAGCGCGCCCGCCGAATCGTTCACGGTCGGCGGCGGCCCCGCGACGGTCGGCGTGATCGGCTCGGTGACGCGGCCGTTCTGCGGCGCGTGCGACCGGGTGCGGCTCACCGCCGACGGGCAGGTCCGCAACTGCCTGTTCGCCACCGAGGAGTCCAACCTGCGCGACGCGCTGCGGGACGGCGCCACCGACGCCGAGCTCGCCGACCGCTGGCGCAAGGCGGTGTGGGCCAAGCGGGCCGGGCACGGCATCGACGACCCGTCGTTCCTGCAGCCGGCGCGGCCCATGTCGGCGATCGGCGGCTGATGGGCCCGGGCGCCGGGCCGTTCGACGCCGTGCTGCTGGCCGGCGGGCGCGCCCGCCGGTTCGGCGCCGACAAGCCCGCCGCGCCGCTCGGCGGCCGTGCCCTGATCGAATGGACGGCCGCGGCCGCGGCCGGGGCGTCCCGGCTGATCGTCGTGGGGCCGCCGCGGGACGTGCTGCCCGGGGCCGTGCTCGTCCGCGAGGACCCTCCGGGCGCCGGGCCGGTGCCCGCGCTGCGCGCCGGGCTGGCCGAGGTGCGCGCGCCGCGGCTGGCGCTCCTGGCCGCCGACCTGCCGTTCCTGCGCCCCGCGCACCTGGCCCGGCTGCTGGACGCGATGGGCGAGCGGCCGGGGGCCGTGCTGGTCGACGAGGACGGCCGCGAGCAGTGGCTCGCCGGCTGCTGGCGCGCCGACGACCTGCGGACGGCCCTCGGCGCCTACACGGGCGCGTCGCTGCGCGGGCTGCTCGGCCCCCTGGGCCCGGCGGCGGTGGCGCTTCCCGCGGGGACGCGCCCCGCCTGGTTCGACTGCGACACCCCCGAGGCGCTGGCCGCCGCCGAGCGCCTGCTTTGATCGTGCGAGAGTGGGCAGGTTCGCCGAGACCATGCGTGAGGGGGACCCATGTCTGTGCTTGAGGACTGGATCAACGCTGCCTGCGGGGAACTGGGCCTGGAACGCTGCGAGATCGACCGCGACCTGGTGCTGGACCTGGCCCGCGACGTCGCCCACGGTGTCGCGCGCCCAGGCGCGCCGCTGACGGCGTACCTGCTGGGGCTCGCGGTCGGGCGGGGCGTGCCCGCGCGGGACGCCGCCGCCAGGCTGACGGAGATGGCCGAGACCTGGAAGGCCGGGGCCGCGGAGAAGGCGGAGGTCCCCCGCCAGGAACGCGGCCAGGAGGGGGAACCGGTCCTCGACGACGCCTGACCCCGGGCGCCGGGAGGCCGCTAGCCCTCGGCCGGGGGAGTCTCCCGGTCCGCGACGGGCACGACGTCCTTCAGGAAGTCGCGGCGGGACAGGAACTCCGACAGGCTCTCGCGGTGCGCGTCGCAGGCGAGCCAGATCTTCCGCCGGTCCGGGGTGTGGATCTTCGGGTTGTTCCAGCGCAGCGCCCACACGGCGTCGGCGCGGCAGCCCTTGGCGGAGCACAGCAGTTCGTCGGGGCCGGTTCCCGGAGCGGAGTCGGTCATCGGCCAACTGTGGCACAGCCGGACGCGCGGGCCGCTCCCGGGCTCGTGTTTCACCCATCGACCTCACGGTTAGGACGCTGCAGTGCGGAGCGAGCCCACCGACACCTCCGGCTGGGACCGGCGGCGCCGCTGGCAGGCGCTCTCCGTCTGCCTCGTCGCGGCGTTCATGACGCTCCTGGACGTCAGCATCGTCAACGTGGCGCTGCCCTCGATCCGCGACGGGCTGGGCGCGTCCGAGGCGGGCCTGCAGTGGATCCTGTCGGGCTACGCGCTGACGTTCGGCCTCGTCCTGGTGCCCGCCGGGCGGCTCGGCGACGCCCGCAGCCGCCGCGCCGTGTTCATGTTCGGCCTCGCCCTGTTCACCGCGGCGAGCGCCCTGGCCGGGATCGCCCAGTCGGTGCTGATGCTCGTTCTCGCCCGGCTCGTGCAGGGCGTGGCGGGCGGCATCATCAACCCGCAGGTCGCGGGCCTCATCCAGCAGCTCTTCCGCGGGGCCGACCGGGGGCGGGCGTTCGGCGCGCTCGGCGCCGTCATCGGGATCGCGACCGCCGTCGGCCCGATGCTCGGCGGCGGGCTGATCTCCCTCGCCGGTCCCGAGGAGGGCTGGCGCTGGGTGTTCTACGTCAACGTCCCGGTCGGAGTCGTCGCGCTGGTGCTGGCCTGGCGGCTGCTGCCCGCCCCCGTCTACGGGGAGCGGCAGGGCCTCGACCCGCTCGGGGTGCTGCTGCTCGGCGCGGGCGTCGTGTGCCTGCTGCTGCCGCTCGTCCAGGAGCAGCAGTGGCGGAGCGACCTGAAGTGGCTCCTGGTCCTCGCGGGCGCGGTACTGATCGCCGCGTTCGCCGCGTGGGAGCGCCGGGCCCGGACGCCGATGATCGACCTGGCGCTGTTCCGGCTCCGCTCGTACGCGCTGGGCTCGACGATCGCGCTGCTGTACTTCGCGGGGTTCACTGCGATCTTCTTCATCCTCACCCTCTACCTGCAGAGCGGGCTGGGCTACAGCGCGCTCGGCGCGGGCTTCGCGATGACGCCGTTCGCGGTGGGATCGGGCTTCGGGTCCCTCGCCGGGGGACGGCTCGTCGCGCGGTTCGGGCGCGCGATCGTCGCCGGCGGCCTCGCGCTCGTGGTGGCGGGCATCGCCGCGGCGTGGGTGGCGGTCGAGCTGAACCCCGGGAGCGGCGTGGCGTGGGCGATCGCGGCGCCGCTGCTGCTGGCGGGCCTCGGCAGCGGCCTCGTCATCGCGCCCAACCAGACGATCACGCTGTCGGAGGTGCCCTTCACCGAGGGCGGCAGCGCGGCGGGCGTGCTGCAGACCGGCCAGCGCGTCGGCACGGCGGTCGGCATCGCCGCCGTCGGCTACGTGTTCTTCGCCGCCCTCGCCGGGACGGGCGGGGACTGGGCGGCCGCGTTCCGGCGCGGGCTGGTCGTCATCCTGGTGTTCGTGCTCGCGGCGCTGGCGGCGGCCGTCGCCGACCTGCTCGCCGACCGCCGCGCCCACCGGGGCTGACCCCGGTCAGCGCCGCCGGCGGAGCGCGCGGGCGGTGAACGCGAGGAGCGCCGCGGTGCCCGCCGCGGCGCCGGCGAGGGCCAGGTTCTGGCGCCTGAGCCGCGCCGGGATCCGCGCGTACGGCATCGTCGAGAACGAGACCAGCTCGTAGCGGGACACGTACCGTCCGGCCAGGCGCCGCTCCAGCGCGTGCGTCGCGGCCTGCTTCGCCCGGTGCACCGGGGACGCCACGCGGTCGCGCATCTCGATGAAGTTGTCGAGCGCCATCTCGGCGATCGCGTCGGTGTTGGCCTTGCGCCGCTCCTGGTAGCGCTCCAGCGCCCGCGTCCAGTCGCCGCCGGTCTCGGCGAGGCACCGGTCGATCTCGATGCAGTCCTCGAACGCGCAGTTGGCGCCCTGCCCGTAGAACGGGACGATCGCGTGCGCGGCGTCGCCCAGCAGCGCGACGACGGCGCCGTCGCCCCGCCGCGTCCACGGCCAGGACCACACGGTCACCAGCGACCCGATCGGGTTGTGCGCGTAGTCGTCCGGCAGGCCGGGCATGAGGCCCGCCGCGTCGGGATAGTGGCGCTCGAAGTACGCGGTGACCTTCTCCGGCGTGTCGAGCGCGGCGAAGTCGTCCTTCGGCCAGAACAGCGTGCAGGTGAAGGACCGGTCGAGGTTCGGCAGCGCGATCATCATCGAGGTGCCGCGCGGCCAGATGTGCAGCGCGTCGGGGTCGAGCGCGAACTCGCCGTCCCGCGGCGGGATCGTCAGCTCCTTGTAGCCGTGCTCCAGGAAGTCGGTGTCGACGTCCAGGTCGAGGGACCGGCGGACCGCGCTGTAGGCGCCGTCCCCGGCCAGGATGACGTCGGCCGGTTCGGCGGGGGCGTCCTGGAACAGCACCGTCCCGGCGTCGATGTCCACGCCGGTGACGCGCGAGGAGAACCGGAGCGTGACGCCGGGCGTGGCGTCGGCGGTGTCCAGCAGCGACCGGTTGAGGTCGGCGCGGCCGATGCTGTTGATGGCGCGCTCGCCGTCCGCGCTGTAGGGCTGGAAGTTCACCGCCCCGTCCGGCGGGTGCACCATCCGCCCGTGCATCGGCAGGGCCAGCTTGAGGCACCGGTCCCGCAGGCCCACCTCCTCCAGCGCGGCGAGGCCGCGGGCGGAGATCGCCAGGTTGATCGACCGGCCCCGCTCGGCGCCGGAGACCCGCGGGTCGGGACGCCGCTCGTACACCGTCACCGGGACGCCGCGCCGGCCCAGCAGCACCGCCAGCAGGCAGCCCGCGAGGCCCGCGCCGATGATCGCGACCCGCTCGCCGCCGTCAGCCGCCATCGGCGGGGACCTCCGCGCCGCCCGGCGCCTCGGTCTGCGAGCGGACCTCCCACAGGTCGGGGAAGGAGGGGGCGAACAGCGTGCGGCGCAGGTAGTCCGCGCCGGCCGACCCGCCCGTGCCGATCTTCGCGCCGATCGTCCGCTCGACCATCTTCAGATGCCGGTACCGCCACTCCTGCACGCCCTCGTCCACGTCGACGAGCGCCTCGCAGACCTCGGCGGCGGGCCCGGACTCGTCGGCGTAGACGGTGAGCAGCGCCTTCTGCACGCCGGGGTCGGGCTCCCAGGGCCGGGACGTGTCGCGTTCCAGGGCCTCGCGCGGGATGGGGAAGCCGTGGCCGTCCAGGTAGCGCAGCAGGGAGTCGAAGACGGACCTGCGCGCCACCGCGGCCTGGAGCCGCTCGTCGTCGCGCAGGTCGGAGGCGGGGAACTTGCGCCGCCCGAGGACGGCCTCGATCTCGCGGAACTGCTCGCTCTGGAACCCGCTGGACGATCCGAGGACGTCGCGGAACGCGGCGAACTGCCGGGGCGTCATCGTCTCCAGCACGTCCAGCTGCCCGACGACCGTCTTGAGGATCTTGGCGATCCGGCGGGCGGTGTGCAGCGACCCGGCGCTGTTGCCGTCCTCCAGCCTGCGCTGCAGGAGGTCCGCCTCGTGGAGGATCTGCTTGAACCACAGCTCGTAGACCTGGTGGATGATCACGAAGAGCAGCTCGTCGTGGGCCCGGGTCTTCGGCTCCTGGCAGGCCAGCAGGTCGTCGAGCTTCAGGTAGCCGCCGTACGTCATTGTCGGCGAATCCGCCATCACGCCTCCTTGCGACACAACGGATGTGTCCGCAGCATAAGGGATGCCATTCCGGGCATCCGCGGCCGGTCCCGCAGGTGCGCGCGCCGCTGTCGCCGCTTCCGCCCCGGCAGGTTCAGTCGAGGTCCCCGGCGGAGACGCGGACGGCGCGCAGCGCAGCCGTGATCTCCGCGGCCTGCCCGGCGGGCAGGCCGGCGATGCCGAAGCCCGACTCGTTGAGGGCGAGCGTGGCCTCCTCGGCGAGGTCGCGCCCGGCCTGGGTGATGGTGGCCAGCACGACGCGGCGGTCGTCGGGGGAGGGGCCGCGCCCGACGAGCCCGCGCTGCTCCAGGCGGCCGATCACGTTGGTCACCGAGGCCGGGTGGACCATGAGGCGGGTGCCCATCTTGCCCATGGGGAGCGTCCCGGTCCGGGTGAAGGCGAGCAGGCGCAGCGCCTCGTAGGCCGCGAACGTCAGCGCGTACGGCTTGAGGACGGCCTCGATCCGGCTCAGCAGGAGCTGCTGCGCCCGCATCACCGAGGTGACGGCCGCCATGTGGTCGGCGTGGTCGGGCCAGCGCAGGCTCCACTGGCGGTGGGCCTCGGAGATCGGGTCGGGGGTGTGAGGCACCGCCCCACCGTATGCGGTCTTGACCGGCTCGCGCATGCGAACTACTTTAACTTCCAAATATTGGATGTCCAAGGTTTGGGGTGGGGACGGTGACGGGGGAGCTGCACACGCCGGTGCACCCGGTGCGGTTCGTGACGGCCGCCGCGCTGTTCGACGGCCACGACGCGGCCATCAACATCATGCGGCGCATCCTGCAGTCCCAGGGCGCCGAGGTGGTGCACCTGGGGCACGACCGCTCGGTGCGCGAGGTCGTCGACGCCGTCCTGGAGGAGGACGCGCAGGGCGTGGCGATCAGCTCCTACCAGGGCGGCCACGTCGAGTACTTCGAGTACCTGTCGCGCAGCCTCAAGGAGGCGGGCGCCGAGCACGTCAGGGTGTTCGGCGGGGGCGGCGGGGTGATCGTCCACGAGGAGATCGCCCGGCTGTCCGGGGCCGGCGTGCGGATCTTCTCGCCCGAGGACGGGCAGCGCCTCGGCCTGCCCGGCATGATCAACGAGCTGGTGCGCGACTGCGACGTCGACCTCGCCGCCGAGCCCGTCCCCGCGGACGCCGTGCTCGCGGGGGACCGGCGCGCCCTGGCCCGGACCATCACCTGCCTGCAGGCCGGGAAGCTCCCGGACGAGGCCAGGTCGGCGCTCGCGGAGGCGGCGCGCGGGCGGCGCGTCCCCGTCCTCGGCATCACCGGGACGGGCGGTTCCGGGAAGTCGTCGCTCACCGACGAGCTGGTGCGGCGGCTGCGCGTCGACCAGCGGGACGGGCTGCGCGTCGCGGTGCTGGCCGTCGACCCCACCCGGCGGCGCGGCGGCGGCGCGCTGCTCGGCGACCGGATCCGGATGAACGCGCTGGACGGCGACCGCGTCTTCTTCCGCTCGCTGGCCACCCGCGGCGCCCGGGAGCTGCCCGACGGCATCGAGGACATCGTCACCGCGTGCAAGGCCGCCGGCTTCGACCTGGTCGTCCTGGAGACCCCCGGCATCGGGCAGGGTGACGCGGCGATCGTGCCGCTGGTCGACGTCTCGCTGTACGTGATGACGCCCGAGTTCGGCGCCGCGTCCCAGCTGGAGAAGATCGACATGCTCGACTTCGCCGACGTGGTCGCGATCAACAAGTTCGAGCGGCGCGGCGGGGCGGACGCCCTGCGGGACGTGTCGCGGCAGCTGATCCGGAACCGGGAGGCGTTCGGGCGGCGGCCCGAGGACATGCCGGTGTTCGGCACCAGCGCGGCCACGTTCGACGACGACGGCGTCACCGCCCTCTACCAGCACCTCGGCGGGCTGCTCGGCGAGCACGGGCTGGAGCTCGCGGACGGCGCCCTGCCCAAGGTCGCGACGAAGGTCTCCACCGGCGCCGCGACGATCATCCCGCCCGTCCGGGTGCGGTACCTGTCCGACATATCCGAGACCGTGCGCGGATACCACGCCGCGACCGTCCGGCAGATCGAGGCCGTCCGGCGCGTCCAGCGCCTGGACGAGGTGCGCGCGGAGCTCACCGACGCGTCCGAGGTCGAGGGCCTGCTGGAGAACGCGCGCCGCGACGTCGCCCCGGAGAACGCCGCGCTGCTGGAGGAGTGGCCCGCGGTCGTGGAGGCGTACTCGGGCGACGAGCAGATCGTCCGGATCCGCGACAAGGAACTCCGCACGGTCCTGACCCGCGAGTCCCTGTCGGGCAGCCGCATCCCGCGCGTCGCGCTCCCGCGCTACACCGACCACGGCGAGCTGCTGCGGTTCCTGAGGAACGAGAACCTGCCGGGCAGGTTCCCGTTCACCGCCGGCGTGTTCCCCTTCAAGCGCGACAACGAGGACCCCGCGCGCATGTTCGCGGGGGAGGGCGACCCGTTCCGCACCAACCTCCGCTTCAAGCTGCTGTCGGAGGGCCAGCCCGCGACCCGGCTGTCGACCGCGTTCGACTCGGTCACCCTGTACGGGCGGGACCCGGACGAGCGTCCCGACGTGTACGGCAAGGTCGGCACGTCCGGCGTGTCCATCGCCACGCTGGACGACATGAAGGCCCTGTACGACGGGTTCGACCTGGTGGCGCCGACGACCTCGGTGTCGATGACGATCAACGGCCCCGCGCCCACGATCCTCGCGTTCTTCCTCAACACGGCCATCGACCAGGGGCTCGACGCCTTTCACGAGGAGCACGGGCGGGAGCCGTCCGCGGAGGAGGCCGCCGCCATCCGCGCCCGCGTCCTGTCCACCGTGCGCGGCACGGTGCAGGCCGACATCCTCAAGGAGGACCAGGGGCAGAACACCTGCATCTTCTCCACCGAGTTCTCGCTGCGGATGATGGGCGACATCCAGGAATGGTTCATCGCCAACGACGTCCGCAACTTCTACTCGGTGTCGATCTCCGGCTACCACATCGCCGAGGCCGGGGCGAACCCCATCAGCCAGCTCGCGTTCACCCTCGCCAACGGCTTCACGTACGTCGAGTCGTACCTGGCGCGCGGGATGGACGTGAACGACTTCGCCCCCAACCTGTCGTTCTTCTTCTCCAACGGCATGGACCCCGAGTACAGCGTCCTCGGACGCGTCGCCCGCCGCATCTGGGCCGTGGCCATGCGCGACCGGTACGGCGCCAACGAGCGCAGCCAGAAGCTCAAGTACCACGTGCAGACGTCCGGGCGGTCCCTGCACGCGCAGGAGATGGCCTTCAACGACATCCGCACGACGCTGCAGGCGCTCATCGCCATCTACGACAACTGCAACAGCCTGCACACCAACGCCTACGACGAGGCCGTGACCACGCCGACGGCCGAGTCGGTGCGGCGCGCCCTGGCGATCCAGCTCGTCATCAACCGCGAGTGGGGCCTCGCGATGAACGAGAACCCGCTGCAGGGGTCGTTCATCATCGACGAGCTGACCGACCTCGTCGAGGAGGCGGTGCTGGCGGAGTTCGACCGCATCAGCGAGCGCGGCGGCGTCCTCGGCGCGATGGAGACCGGCTACCAGCGCGGCCGCATCCAGGACGAGTCGATGCTGTACGAGCAGCGCAAGCACGACGGCTCCCTGCCGATCGTCGGCGTCAACACGTTCCGCGGCCCGGACGCCGCCGACGGGACGCCGGACACGATCGAGCTGGCCCGCGCGACCGAGGAGGAGAAGCGGTCCCAGCTCGACCGGGTCCGCGGCTACCAGGAGGCGCACCGCGACGAGGCGCGCGAGGCGATCGCCGCGCTCAAGGACGCGGCCCGGTCCGGCGGCAACGTGTTCGCGGTGCTGATGGACGCCGCCCGCGTCTGCAGCCTGCAGCAGATCACCGACGCGTTCTTCGAGGTCGGCGGGCAGTACCGCCGCAACGTGTAGCCGCCGATGGCCCCGCTGACGGCCCCGCTGGACGACACCGGCCACCCGGTCCCCGTCCCGGACCGGGTGCGCCGCGTCGTGTCGATCGTTCCGTCGCTGACCGAGACCGTCGCGGTCACCGCGCCCGGCCTGCTCGCGGGGGCCACCGACTGGTGCACCCACCCGGCGGACCTGGACGTGCCGCGCGTCAAGGGAACGAAGAACCCCGACCTGGACCGCATCGCGGAGCTGCGGCCCGACGTCGTCCTCGGCAACACCGAGGAGAACCGGCCCGCCGACGTCGCGGCGCTGCGCGCGGCCGGCATCGCGGTGTGGATGACGGAGATCCGCACCGTGGACGAGGCGCTGGCGTCACTGCGCCGCATGCTCGCCGAGGCGTGCCGGGTCCCGGTGCCGGGCTGGCTGGACGAGGCGTCCCGCGTCTGGGCGGGCGTCGCCCCGGGCACTCCCCGCAGGGCCGTCGTCCCGATCTGGCGGCGGCCGTGGATGGTCGTCGGCCGCGACACCTTCACCGGGGACGTCCTGTCCCGCCTGGGCGTGGCCAACGTGTACGCGGGCCACCCGGAGCGCTACCCGAAGATCGCCCTGGCGGAGCTGAACGCGGCGGGCGCCGACCTGGTCGTCCTCCCCGACGAGCCCTACCGGTTCACCGAGGACGACGGCCCCGAGTCCTTCCCCGGGACCGACGTCGCGCTCGTCGACGGCCGGTACCTCACCTGGTACGGCCCGTCCCTCGCCGAGGCCCCGGCGGCGCTGGCGCGCCGGCTCGCCGCGGCCCGGGTCCGCTGACCGCGCCGCTCCCGTCCGGGCCCGGGACTACTCGCCGCCGCGGGCCGGGGGGCGCGTGAACATCGCCTCCACGCAGGCGGCCATGCGGCCGTCCAGCTCCTCCGCCGGCAGGCCGATCTCCCGCGCCAGATGCTCGCGCAGCAGCGTGTACCCGTAGATCGTGGACGCGATCGCCGCCTGCACGGCCTCGACGTCCTCGACCGGCAGCTCGCCCCGCGCCGCCTCCGCGGCGAGGTCCGCCCGGCCCGCGCCCCGGTTGAGCAGCACCCGGGGCCGGTCGTCGCCGTCCAGCACCAGCAGCGACGCCAGGACGACCGGCTCGGGGTTGCGCAGGCTCGTCCAGAACAGCCGGGACAGCCGCTTGCGCAGCGGCAGGCCCGCCGCGTCCACGGCGTCCTCGGCGTTGGGGCGGGACCGGTGGAACAGCGCCGAGCGCAGCAGCGCCCGCCGCGACCCGAAGTACTGGTAGACCAGCCCCCGGTTCACCCCGGCCTCGTCGGCGACCTGGCGCAGGTTCAGCCCGGCGAGGACGCCGCCGCGCCGCAGCAGCGCGATGGCCGCCGCGCGCAGCGACTCCTCGGTCGCCGCACGGTCCCCGGCCGGCCCCGGCCGGCCCGCCGTCCGCGGTGCGGTCACGGCCGGGCCCCCGGCCGGGGACCGGCCGCCCGCGGCGCCCGGTTCATGCCCGGGGGCCGCCCGCGACGTAGATGACCTGCCCGGACACGAACGACGCGTCGTCGCTCACCAGGAACGCGACGGTCCCGGCGATGTCCTCGGGGGTGCCGACGCGGCGGACGGGGATCTCCTTGGCCGCGGCGGCCTTGAAGTCCTCCCACTCGACGCCGACCCGGGCGGCGGTCGCGGCCGTCATCTCCGTCGCGATGAAGCCCGGGGCGATGGCGTTGGCGGTCACGCCGAACTTGCCGAGCTCGATCGCGAGGGTCTTGGTGAAGCCCTGCAGCCCCGCCTTCGCGGCCGAGTAGTTGACCTGCCCGCGGTTGCCGAGCGCCGACACCGACGAAAGGTTGACGATGCGGCCCCACCCGGCCTTCGTCATGTGCTCCTGGGCGGCGCGGCTCATCAGGAACGAGCCGCGCAGGTGCACCGCCATGACGGTGTCCCAGTCGTCGTCCGACATCTTGAACAGCAGGTTGTCGCGCGTGACGCCGGCGTTGTTCACGAGCACGACGGGCGGGCCGAGCTCGGCGGCCACGCGCGCCACGGCAGCGGAGACCCGCGCGGAGTCGGCGACGTCCACGCCGACGGCGAGCGCATTCCCGCCGTTCTTCCCGATCTCCTCCACGGTGCCGGCGCAGGCGGCCTCGTCGAGGTCGCAGACCGCGACCGCGAAGCCCTCCCGGCCGAGCCGGACGGCCGTGGCGGCGCCGATGCCGCGCGCCGCGCCCGTGACGATGGCGACCCTGGTGTCGGTCATTTCATGTCCCTCCCCGGGCACCGGCCCGTTCAGACCTGGATGTCCTTGGCGATGATCGTCTTGAGCACCTCGCTGGTGCCGCCGTAGATGCGGGTCACCCGCGCGTCGGCGTACAGCCGCGCGATCGGGTACTCAAGGATGTAGCCGTAGCCGCCGTGGAGCTGCAGGCACTTGTCGACCACGCGGGCCTGGACCTCGGTGCAGAACAGTTTGCACATGGCGGCGTCGGCGGGGGTGAGCTCCCCTGCGTCCAGCGCCTCGATGCAGCGGTCGACGAGCGAGCGGGCCGCCTCGACCTCGGTGGCGCACTCGGCGAGGACGAACTTGGTGTTCTGGAACGACGACACGGTCTTGCCGAAGACGGTCCGCTCCTGGACGTACTTGCGCGCGAACTCCACGGCGGCCGCCGCGGACGCGTAGGAGCTGGTCGCGATGCCGAGGCGCTCCTCCGCCAGGTTGTGCGTCAGGTACTCGAACCCGCGGCCCTCCTCGCCGAGCAGGTCCTCGGCGGGGACGCGGACGTCGGTGAACGACAGCTCGGCGGTGTCGGAGCTGCGCAGCCCGATCTTCTCCAGCTTGCGGCCGACCGCGTAGCCCTCGCTCTTGGTGTCCACCGCCAGGATGGACAGGCCCGCCCGCCGGTTCTCCGGCGTGGCCGGCGACGTGCGCGCCACGACGAGCACCCGGTCGGCGAGGACGCCGCCGGTGATGAAGGTCTTGGCGCCGTTGAGGACGTAGTGGTCCCCGTCCCGCTTCGCGGTGGTCTGCATCCCGGCGAGGTCGGAGCCGGTGCCGGGCTCGGTCATCGCGATGGCCGTCATCATCTCGCCGGACACGAACGGCGGCAGCCAGCGCTTCTTCTGCTCCTCCGACCCGTACTTCAGCAGGTACGGCAGGACGAGGTTGACGTGCACGCCGTAGCCGCCGAAGCTCACCCCGGCGCGGGCGCACTCCTCGGAGATCACGGCCTGGTACTTGAAGCTGGTCTCCCCGGCGCCGCCGTACTCCTCGGGGACCTGGATGCCGAACACCCCGAGCTCCCCGAGCTTGTTGTAGAAGTCGCGCGGCGGGTGGCCGGCCTCCTCCCACTCCCCGTAGACGGGCGCGACCTCCGCCTCGATGAACGCCCGGATCGTCTCCCGGAACGCCTCATGGTCCTCGTCGAACACGGTGCGGCGCACGCTCTCGACCCCTTTCGCTGCACGGTTAACAGAACGCTAACTTAACTCGAATCCAGTTCTAGAATCAAATACGAGTCGGGCGGGCGCGGCGGGCGGGTCCCGGCGGGCGGGCTCAGCAGCCGGGTTCGCAGACCTCCTCGGACAGCGCCTTGAAGAAGATGGCCTGGACCTGCTCCGGCGTCTCCGCCGGCGACCTCGTGGCGGGCGTCGTTGAAGCGCCGCGCCGCCCGGGTCCCCCGCGGGGCCGTGTCGCGGCGCCGCGGGTCCGCCGTCCGGCCCGCGGTCGCGGGGAAGGCGCGGGAGGGGCCGGGATCGCCGGTTCCGGGCGGCGTCCGGGGCAGCCATTCGGGCACGTCGTCAGATACGCTCATCGCCGATCTCGTTCCCGCGGAAATGGCGCCGGGGCATGCCGCGCCCGGAGAAATCCCATCGACCCATGAGACGAAAGTCAAGTATTGTCTCATTGCCCAGATGGCGGGCGGGGTTGTTGGCTTTCCGTCGAATAGTGCGGCGGGACCGGAATTGGACGGCGGCGCGGGGGCCGGGCACTCTCCCCGGCCCTCGGAAAATTGCAATGCGGCTGATCAGCAGTCGGGTTCGCAGACCCGCTGGGACAGCGCCTTGAGGAACAGGGCCTGCACCTGCCCCGGCGTCTCGGCCACGTACGCGTCGCCGTTCGTCAGCCGGGCGATCCGCCGGAGCTCGTCCACGTCCACGCCGTCGCCGAGGCCGAACATGTTGATCTGGACGGGCCGTTCCGAGTCGTAGGCGCGGCGGATGTGCTTCAGCGTCTCGTCCAGGGACGGGCCCTCCCGGTCCTGGTTCTTCCCGTCCGTCCACAGCAGGATCGAGTTCACGTACTCGGGCTTGTAGGTCCGCTTCATGTGGTCGAACGCCGCGATCGTCGTCTCGTACAGGCCCGTGCCGCCGTTCTCCTTCACCCTGATCTGCGCGAAAGCGCTCAGCACGAGCTGGCGGCGGGTGGCCGAGCCGAGCCGCTCGTTCAGCGGCCCCACGCTGACCAGCTCCCGCCAGTCCCGCCCGCCCCGCAGCCTCGTGGAGAACACCCACTGGCCCAGCTCGCTGTCGTCCGGCAGCAGCGACAGCCCGTTCTGCGCCGTGCGGATCGTCGACTGCAGCCGGCTCGCGCCGGGCGCGATCCGCCGGTCCATGGAGCCGGAGACGTCGATGATGCTCAGCATCCGGATGCTCAGCGAGAGCTGCGCCCACCGCTGCATGATGCGCCTCACCCGGTCGGCGTCCGGCGCGGGCAGCGCCTTCGGCGGCCTGCCGCTCAGCCCGGTCTTCTCGGTGAACCCGGCCTGCGCGGTGCCGTCGGGACTCCGGAAGCCCAGCCTGCGCACGTCCTCGCGGGTGGTCACGGACGAGAGCTCCCTGCCGAGCAGGCGGCCCGCGTTCAGCTTCGCCGGGTCCCGGGCCAGGACGGTGACCGGGTGGTCGAG
This sequence comes from Actinomadura sp. 7K534, assembly GCF_004348575.1. Classification (NCBI taxonomy): domain Bacteria; kingdom Bacillati; phylum Actinomycetota; class Actinomycetes; order Streptosporangiales; family Thermomonosporaceae; genus Actinomadura; species Actinomadura sp. 7K534. The sequence goes on along the minus strand of NZ_SMKB01000147.1, from coordinate 928 downwards.
GAAGACCGTCCCCTCGGCCGGGTAGACCGCGGCGGCGAGCTCACCGGGGCGCTTCGCGTTGTAGGAGTACACCGCCTGCTCCGGCGCCAGCACGACGGGGTACCGGTCGCCCGCCTCCTGCCCGAGCACCGCGAACTCCGCGTTGACCGACGGGACGATGCCCTCCCGGAACGTCCGCACGGCGCCGGTGAACAGCGCCTCCCCCCGCGGGTCGCCGCCCCCCAGCGCGTCGGCGAGCACCAGCACGCCCATGCCGGTGGCGGTGCGGTCGGGGTCGGGCACCTGCAGCCGGATCAGCCGCGGGGGGATCGCGCTCCGCCGCGCGCCGCCGGGCTCCTGCTCGGCGTTCGCCGCCGTCCCGGCCGCGGCGAGCAGCTCCTTCCAGGACGGCTGCGCGGGCGCCCCGAGGTTGCGCAGCTGCAGCGCGAGCGCGCTGGGCATGGCCAGCACGATGGGGGTGGACGCCATGCCGCCGAGGGGGGTGAAGCCCGGGGCGGCCCCGTCCCGGCCCGATCCCGCCACGAGGCTGGTCCAGAGGGACGAGTCGGGGATCCACACGTCCGGCTTCTCGGTGATGCCGGAGACGCCCTTGCCCGACAGGAGCGTCGCGACCGCGGCCGGGTCGGCGGACCGGACGTCCGCGCGCGCGCACTTGCCGGCGACCTCGTGGCGGGAGTCGTTGAAGCGCCTCGCCGCCCGGATGACCGCGGGGGCGATCTCCGGCGCCGCCGCGACGCCGATGGACAGGGCGTCGTCGCCGGAGCACTCGTCGCCCGCCGAGGTGAGCGCGTACGCGCCGAAGCCCGTCAGCAGGACCAGCCCGACCGCGCCCGCCAGCGGGCCGAGCAGGACGCCGCCGAACCGCCGCGGCGGCCGGAACCCGCGGCGGCCCTGCGCGGCCGCGGCGTGCGCCGGGCCGGGCGGGCGG
>NZ_SMKB01000146.1:0-18283 GCF_004348575.1 Actinomadura sp. 7K534 | reverse complement strand
GGCCGAGGTCTCCGATCACCTGCACCTTTGCGCGTGGTTTGGGGCTTCGCCCCTCGTCCCCTGCTGGCTGAGGTCACCGATCACCTGCACCTTCGCGTGCGGTTCGGGGCTTGCCCCTTGCGGGTCGGGTTTGTGATTTGCTGCACGTCGGCGTGGGATTGGGCCTTCGTCCCGCCAGCCAGGATGAGTTCTGTGCACGTCCGTGCGTGGCTTCGCCTCTTGGGCGCTCCTTGGGGGTTAGGCGGGCCAGGTTGGGGGGCGTTTCTCCAGGAAGGCCGTCATTCCCTCTTGGGCCTCTGGGGTTTGGCTGGAGGCTGCCATTACCTCTATGGCGTAGGTGTAGGCGTCTTGTTCGGGGCGGTCGAATTGGGCGTACATGGCTTGCTTGCCCAGGGCCTTGCTGGACGGGCTGCCCTGGGTGGCTCGCTGGAGCAGGTCGTGGGTCGCCTTCTCCAGGTCGTCGTCGGGGACCGCGTAGTTGATCAGGCCCCAGTCGGCGGCGGTCCGGGCGTCGAAGATCTCGCCGGTGAGCGCCATCTCCGCGGCGCGTTTGCGGCCGACGTTGCGGGCGATCGCCACCAGGGGCGTGTGGCAGAACCAGCCGCCCTTGCCGCCCGGGGCGGCGAAACCGGCGCTCTCGGCGGCCACCGCCAGGTCGCAGCTCGCCACCAGCTGGCAGCCCGCGGCGGTCGCCAGGCCGTGCACGCGGGCCACCACCACCTGCGGGATCGACTGGATCGTCCGCATCAGCTCCGCGCAGACCTGGAGCAGGTCGCGGGCGTCGGCGTGCGAGGCGCCCGCCATGTCGGCGAAGTCGTGGCCGGCCGAGAACACCGGGCCGTTCGCGGCGAGGATCACCCCGCGGGCGTCGGTGCCGCCCGCCTCGCGGAACGCCTCGGTCAGTTCGAGGAGGAAGTCGCGGGACAGCGCGTTGCGGCGGCGCGGCCGGTTCATGGTGATCGTGGTGAACGCCGCGTCGCGGTGGAGCAGGACGTCTTCGCTCATGCTCCCGACGTTACGTCAGACCCGCGTCGTACGGTGGTCGGGTCCACGGACGCGCCGAGGGGGTAATGGCCTTGAAGCTGCTCACCGCCACCAACTCCAGCCAGGGATTCCGCGCGAACGACTTCGACTGGTGCGTCGAAGGCGAACTCGTCCACATCGGGATCGTGTGCGCACGCGACCGGGACGACCCCGACGGGGGGTGCGGGTGCGGCCGCTCGTTCGCGGGCCTCAACTCCCACCGGGCGACGACGACCGCGATGGTCCGGGAGGTCCCGGGGTTCACCGACGACGACTACGTGCTGGCGATCAGGTCCAGCCTCGAACAGCAGGGCTGCGACGCCTCGTTCGCCGAGCACGAGGCGGCGCTGCTGCGGACCCTCGTGCGGGACTGGCCGGCCGGGGCGATCGTCGAGCGGCGCCTCGATGAGATCGTGGTGAGGCAGGTCCTGCAGCCCTGACCAACGGAGGTCCACGATGCTCGTCGCGTTCTCGGTCACCCCGCTCGGCGCCGGTGAGGAGGTCGGTGAGCTCGTCGCGGAGGCCGTGCGCGTAGTGCGCGAGAGCGGCCTGCCGAACCGCACCGACGCCATGTTCACCACGATCGAGGGCGAGTGGGACGAGGTGATGGCCGTGGTCAAGGCCGCCACCGACGCGGTCGCCGCGCGGGCCCCGCGGGTGAGCCTCGTCGTCAAGGCCGACCTCCGTCCCGGCGTCACCGGCGCCCTCGACGCCAAGGTCGAGTCGGTGGAGCGCCACCTCCGGTAACCGCGCACAACCGGACGACCGGAACACCGCCCGGATTCACCCCCCGGGCGGGCCCCGCTGTGCTCGCCGCACAATCCGAATGGCGTTCGATTGGACGCCCGCCACGTCTTGCCCGCGCCCCATGGACGCAGGTCGGCGCCCCGTGTTGGGGTGCCAGCCACACGAATTGTGGAGGCGTGCATGGCGAACGGGACCCTCGCGGTCCGGAATCTGTCGGTGACCTACGGCCGGGCCGTGCGGGCGTTGCACGGCGTGTCGCTGGACGTCCCGGCCGGATCGGTGACGGCGGTGCTCGGCGCCAACGGGGCGGGCAAGTCGACGCTGCTCCGGGCGATCTCGGGCACGCTTCCGTTCCACCGCGGCGCGGTGGACGCGGGCTCGGTGCGGCTCGGCGACCGCTCCCTGATCGGGCTGCACCCGGCGACCGTCGTCGCGGCCGGGGTGGTGCAGGTGCCGGAGGGGCGGCGGGTGTTCGGCCGGCTCAGCGTCGAGGAGAACCTCCGGGCGGGCGCGCTCGGCGCGCCCAGCCGGTCCGAGGCCGCCAAGGCCCATGGCCGGGTGCTGGAGCTGTTCCCGGTGCTGGCCGAGCGGGCGCGGCAGCGGGCCGGGCTGCTGTCCGGCGGCGAGCAGCAGATGCTCGCGATCGGGCGGGCGCTGATGGCGTGCCCGTCGGTCCTGCTGCTGGACGAGCCGACGCTCGGCCTCGCCCCGCTGATGGCCGAGCGGATCGCCGAGACCGTCCGCGAGATCAACCTGCAGGGCACCGCGATCCTGCTGATCGAGCAGAACGCCGCGCTGGCGCTGGAGCTGTCGTCGCACGCGCACGTCCTCGAGGTCGGGGCCGTCGCGCTGCACGGGCCCTCGTCGGAACTGGCCGGCAGCGACGAGATCCGGCGCCGGTACCTCGGGGTCGGTGAGGAGACCGACACCGAGGACGCCGGTGAGGACCCCGGGAAGTTCGTTCCGCCCACGCTCGGGAGGTGGACGGGATGAGCGAAGCGAACCGGGAGGCGCGGGGGGTCGCCCCCTCGCAGGAGACAGAGCTGAGCGAAGCGGAGCAGGGGGAGCTCGTCGTCAGCGGGCTTACCGTGCGGTTCGCCGGGCTCACCGCGCTGGACGACGTCGGCTTCACCGTGGCGCCGGGGAGTGTCCACGCGATCATCGGGCCGAACGGCGCGGGCAAGTCGACGTGCTTCAACGTCCTGTCCGGGGTGTACCGGGCCAGCGGGGGCAGCGTCCGGTTCGGCGGCGCGGAGCTGACCGCGCTGCCGCCGCACCGGATCGCCGCGCTCGGCGTCGCCCGCACGTTCCAGAACATCGCGCTGTCGCGGCACCAGACCGCCGAGGACAACCTCATGCTCGGGCGGCACCGGCTCACCCGCGCCGGGTTCGCGTCCGCGGGCCTGCGGACGCCGCGGGCGCGCCGCGAGGACGCGCGGCACCGGGCGCGGGTCCGCGAGATCGCCCGCTTCGTCGGGGTGGACGAGTACCTGGCCGTGCCCGCCGGGACGCTGCCCTACGGCGTCCAGAAGCGCCTGGAGCTGGCGCGCGCGCTGGCGATGGAGCCCCGGCTGCTGCTCCTCGACGAGCCGGTCGCGGGGATGAACGGCGGCGAGCGGCGGCGGATGGCCGAGGTCATCGCCCGCGCCCGCGCCGACCTGGGGCTGTCGATCCTGCTGGTCGAGCACGACATGGGCATGGTCATGCGGCTTGCCGACGAGGTGACCGTCCTGGACTTCGGCAGGCGCATCGCGGGCGGTGAACCCGAGCGGGTGCAGCGCGACCCGGCGGTGATCCGCGCCTATCTCGGTGCCGCCCACGAGCCGGCGGCGCCCTCCCACGGGGAAGGAAACCCTTGAGCACGTTCATCGAACTGGTGATCAACGGGGTCTCGGCGGGAGCGGTCTACGCGCTGATCGCCCTCGGCTTCGTGATCATCTTCAAGGCCACCGAGGTGGTCAACTTCGCGCACGCGTCGCTGCTGCTCGCCGGCGGCTTCGTCACGGCCGTGCTGCACGACGACATCGGCTTCCTCGCGGCGCTCGCCGCGGGCATCGCCGCCGCGGCGGTCCTCGGCGTGCTCGTCCAGGTGCTCGTGCTGCGGCACGCGCGGGTGGAGGACCAGGCGGTGCTGGCGATCGTCACGATCGGCATCGACATCGTGCTGGCGACCGAGCTGACGCGCCGGATCGGCACCCGGGTCCTCTCGCTCGGCGACCCGTGGCAGGACAAGATCGTGTACGTCGGCGGCGTCGGAATCGCCCAGACGCGGATCGCCGCGCTCGTCGTCGCGGCGGCGATCATCACGGCGTTCCTGCTGGCGTTCCGGTTCACGTCGTGGGGCGTGGCGATGCGGGCGGCCGCCGAGGACGGCGAGACCGCCTCGCTGATGGGCATCCGGCTGTCGCGGGTGTCGCTGGCCGCATGGGCGATCGCGGGCGGGCTCGCCGCGGTCGCGGCGCTGTTCCTCACGGTGTTCCCCACGCCGGGCCTCGACCGCGGCACCTCGTTCGCCGCGATGAAGGCGTTCCCCGCCGCGATCCTCGGCGGGCTCGACTCCACCACCGGGGCGCTGGTCGGCGGGCTCCTCATCGGGCTCACCGAGTCGCTCGTGACCGGCTACCAGGGCGACCTGACGTTCCTCGGCCGCGGCATCGGCGGCGTCGCCCCGTTCCTGGTGATGCTCATCGTGCTGCTCGTCCGCCCGGCCGGGCTGTTCGGGACGAGGGAGATGTCGCGTGTCTGAACGCCGGACCCTCCCCCGCATGATCGGCCCGGGGCGCTGGTGGCTCGTCCCCGCCGGCTTCGCGGTCATGCTCCTGCCGCCCTTCTACCTGGACGCGTTCTGGCTGCAGACGGGCCTGTTCGCGATGTCCGCGGCGATCGGCGCGATCGGCCTGAACCTGCTCACCGGGTCCACCGGGCAGCTGTCGATGGGCCACGCGTTCTTCCTGGCCGTCGGCGCCTACGGGTACGTGTACCTGGCGTCCTCGCCGGAGGACGGGATGTCGGGCCTCGGGCTGCCGACGCCGCTGGCGTTCCTCGGCGCGATCGTCCTCGCCGGCGTCGCGGGCGGCGCCTTCAGCCCCATCGCGGGACGGCTGCGCGGCGTCTACCTCGGCATCGCCTCCCTCGCACTGATCTTCATCGGGCAGCACGTGCTGTTCAACGCGGAGAGCGTCACCGGCGGCTTCAACGGGCGCAACGTCCCGCCGCTGGAGATCTTCGGGTTCTCCTTCGACGACTCCCCCGGCGTCGTGGTCCTCAACGTGCCGTTCGGCGCGCTGGAGCGGCTGTGGTTCCTCGCCGTCGCCCTGCTGGTCCCGGCGGCGTGGATCGCCCGCGGCATCCTGCGCGGCCGCCCGGGACGGGCCATGAACACGATCCGCGACCACGAGGTGGCCGCGGCGGTCATGGGCGTGCCGGTCGCCCGCTACCGGGCAGGGGTGTTCGTGCTGTCGTCAATGTACGCGGGGGCGGCCGGCGCGCTGCTCGCGCTGGCGTTCCGGCGGACCGTCCCCGACTACTTCGGGATGTTCCTGGCCCTGGACTACCTCGCCATGATCGTCATCGGCGGGCTCGGCAGCGTCGCCGGCGCCGTCGCGGGAGCGGTGTTCGTCTCCGTCCTGCCGCAGCTCCTCACCCGCTTCGGCGACGACCTGCCGATGGTCGCCGCACCGGGCTCGGGCGGGGTCTCCCCCGCCGAGGCCGCCCGGATCCTGTACGGCGCCGCCGTGGTCGCCGTCGTCCTCTTCCTGCCCCGCGGCCTTGCCGGGGTGTGGCCGATGCTGCGCAGCGCCGCGTCCCGCCGCCGGGCCTCCCGACACCTCACCCCACCCGAAAAAGAGGAGCAACCAGCATGAGACGAATGGCGCGTGTCACGGCGGCCGGCGCCCTGGCGCTGACCCTGCCGCTGGCCATGGCGGCCTGCAGCGACAAGGCGACCGGCGGCTCGGGAGCGACCGGCGCCGGCGGCGTCAAGCAGGGCACCGGGGTCACCGACGACAAGATCAGCATCGGTGTCCAGACCGACATGACCGGGGTGTACGCACCGCTCGGCAAGAGCCTCACCCAGGCGCAGAAGATGTACGTCGACCAGGTGAACGCCGAGGGCGGCATCTGCGGCCGGACGGTGGAGCTGGTCGTCCGCGACCACGGGTACGACGTGCAGAAGGCCGTGGCGAGCTACGGCGAGCTGGAGTCCAGCGTCATCGGCCTCGCGCAGTTCGTCGGGTCGCCGATGGTGACGGCGCTCGGCGAGCGCATCACCTCCGACAAGATGTTCGTCATCCCCAACGCGTGGGCGACGACGCTGCTCGGCAACGAGTACATCCAGGTCACCGGCACCACCTACGACATCGACATGATCAACGCCCTGGACTTCCTGACCGAGGAGAAGGGCGTCAAGAAGGGCGACAAGGTCGGCCACGTCTACTTCGAGGGCGACTACGGAGAGAGCGCCCTCGCCGGGTCCAAGCACGCGGCGAAGGAGCTCGGCCTGACGATCGTCGAGCAGAAGATCAAGGCGACCGACAACGACATGAGCGCGCAGGTCTCCGCGCTGCAGAGCGCCGGGGTGTCGGCGATCCTGATGAGCGCCGGGCCGATGCAGTCGGCGTCGCTCGCGGGCGTCGCGCGCTCCAAGGGCGTGACCGCGCCGATCGTGGCGAGCAACTCCGGGTTCTCCCCGCAGCTGCTGAAGACCCCGGCGGCGCCCGCGCTGCTCAAGGGCTTCTACCTCGCCAGCGCCGGCGCGCCGATCTCGTCCGACCTGGAGAAGATCAAGCAGCTGGCCGCCGACTACGGGAAGAAGTACCCGGGGCAGCCGCTGGACAACGCGGTCGTCAACGGCTACACCAGTGCGGTCATCTTCGGTGACGCGCTCACGAAGGCGTGCCAGGCCAAGGACCTCACCCGGGAGGGCCTGATCAAGGCGCACCGGTCCACCACGGCCTACGACGACGGGTACGGCACCCCGATGGACTTCTCGAAGGTGAACGAGCCGGGCACCCGCAAGACCTACATCCTGCGGGCGGACGCCAAGGCGACCGGCGGCCTGGTCGTCGAGCGGGACGCCACCGCCTCCAAGATCGCCGAGGCGTACGAGGTCCCGGCGGGCAAGTAGACCGGCGGCGGGGGCCGGGGTCGTGTGCGCCCGGCCCTCGCCGTTTCCACCCCCCGCCCGCGCCGGCTCCCGCCCGGCCGCGCCGCCGGGTCAGCGCAGGGCGGGGGCCCGGGTGCGGGCGGCCGGGACGACCAGCGGCGTCCCGGTCTCCGGGCATTCGATCACCCGGCACGGCAGCCGGAAGACCTCCTCGACCAGCTCCGCCGTGACCACCGTGGACGGGTCGCCCTCCGCCACGATCCGGCCGTCCCGCATGGCGAGCAAATGGGTCGCGTACCGGGCGGCGTGGTTGAGGTCGTGCAGTACGGCGACGACCGTCCGGCCCTCCTCGTGCAGCCGGGCGCACAGGTCGAGGACCTCGATCTGGTGGGCTATGTCGAGGTAGGTCGTCGGCTCGTCCAGCAGCAGCAGCTGGGTCTGCTGGGCCAGCGCCATCGCGATCCACACGCGCTGCCGCTGCCCGCCCGACAGCTCGTCCACGTACCGGTCGGCGAGGTCGGCGACCCCGGTCGCGGCCAGCGACTCGGCGACGACCCGCTCGTCCTCCCGCGACCACTGCCGCAGCAGGCTCTGGTGCGGGTACCGGCCGCGCGAGACCAGGTCGGCGACCGTGATGCCGTCGGGCGCGATCGAGGACTGCGGCAGCAGCCCCAGGGTCCGGGCCAGCTTCTTGGCGGGCCAGCCCGCGATCGGCTCCCCGTCCAGCACGACGGTGCCGGCGGACGGCTTGAGGATCCGGGCCAGCGCCCGCAGCAGCGTCGACTTGCCGCACGCGTTCGGGCCCACGATCACCGTGAAGGAGCCGTCCGGGACGCCGACGTCCAGGCCCTCGGCGACGGTCCGCCCGTCATAGCCGAGCGTGAGCCCCTCTCCGCTGAGCCGCGGCTTGCTGTCAGTCATCAGATCCGTCCCGTCTTGCGTTCGGTCACGAGGAGCCAGACCAGGTATCCGCCGCCGAGGAGCCCGGTCACCACGCCGACCGGGAGCTGGTGCCCGGGGAAGGCGCGCTGCGCGGTCCAGTCGGCGGCCACCAGCAGCGCCGCGCCCATGCACATCGCGGGCAGCAGGTTGGGGCCGGTGGTGCGGGTCAGCCGGCGGGCGAGCTGCGGCGCGGTCAGCGCGACGAACGACACCGGCCCGGCCGCGGCCGCGGCGAACGAGGTGAGCAGCACCGCCGCGGTCAGCATCAGCAGCCGCACCCGCTCGATGGGGACGCCGAGCCCGTGCGCGGCGTCGTCGCCCATCTCCAGCATCCGCAGCGCGCGGCCGCAGCCGACGAGGACGAGCGGGCCGAGGACGGCGAGCCCGGCGAGGACCGGCGCGGCGTCCGCCCAGTCGCGGCCGTCGAGGCTGCCGGTCAGCCACAGGACGGCGCGGGCGGCGTCGACGATGTTGGCCTGGGTGAGCAGGTAGCCGTTCACGCCGGTGAGGATGGCGGCGATCCCGATGCCGACGAGGATGAGCCGCTGGCCGTGCACGCCCCGCCGGCCCGCCACCGCGTACACGAGCAGCCCGGTCGCCAGCCCGCCGGCCGCGGCGCCCCCCGCGACGGCGACGCTGCCGCCGCCGGTCAGCACGATCACGGCGAGGACGCCGCTCGACGCGCCCTGGGTGAAGCCGAGGATGTCGGGGCTGCCGAGGGGGTTGCGCACCAGCGACTGGAAGATCGCCCCGGCCAGGCCGAGCGCCGCGCCGACCGCGAGCCCGGCCACCGTGCGCGGCAGCCTGATCTGGTTCACGATGAGCGTGTCGGCGGGCGCGCCCTGCCCGGCGAGGGTCCGCACGACGTCGGCGGGGCTCATCGGGAAGTCGCCCGTGCCGATCAGGAGCACCCCCATGCCGAGCGCCACGGCCAGGCACGCGGCGGCGACGGCGACGGCGCGCGGGCGGAAGCGGAGCGAGAGCCCGGCGGGCGCCCGCACGACGGCGAAGTGCGGGCCGCGGCTCCGGAGACGCCCCCTCCCGGTTCCGATCATGAGGCGAGCCCCCTGCGGCGTGGGCGGCGGACGAAGTAGAGGAACACCGGCCCGCCCGCCACGACCATCACGATCCCGACCTGGAGCTCGGCGGGGCGCACGACGACGCGCCCGATGACGTCGGCCGCCAGCATCAGCGCCGGCGACAGGACCGCGCAGTACGGGAACAGCCACCGCAGGTCCGACCCGGTCAGCGCGCGGACGAGGTGCGGCACCATCAGCCCGACGAAGATGATCGGCCCGCACGCCGCGGTCGCCGCCCCGCACAGCAGCGTGACCGTGAGGATCGCGGCGACGCGCGCCCGCCCGGGGTCGGCGCCGAGCGCGCGGGCGGCGTCCTCGCCCATCGCCATCGCGTTCAGCGGGCGGGCCAGCAGCAGCGCCACCACCAGCCCGGCGGCGACGAACGGGGCGACGCGCACGATCGTGTCGTACTGCGCGGAGGCGAGCGAGCCGACCGTCCAGAAGCGCATCCGGTCGAGGGACGCGGTGTCGAGCAGCTGCACCGCGTTCACGTACGAGTACAGCGCGGCGTTCAGCGCGGCCCCGGCGAGGACCAGCCGGGCGGGCGTGGCGGCGCGCCCGCCGCCGACCGCGTAGAGCAGCACGGCGACGGCTCCCGCGCCGGCGAACGCGAACCACACGAACCCGGTGAACGAGGTGATGCCGAGGAAGGAGATCGCCGAGACGACGGCGGCCGCGGCGCCGGCGTTGATGCCGAGCAGCCCCGGGTCGGCGAGCGGGTTGCGGGTGAGCGCCTGCATCACCGCGCCGGCGAGGCCGAGCGCCAGGCCCGCGAGGAGGCCGAGCACGGTCCGCGGCAGGCGCATGTCGTGGACGATCGAGTACGCGGGCGACCCGGCGTGGAACAGGCCGTCCCACGCCTCGCCGGGCGACAGCGGCTTCGCGCCGACCGCGAGGCTGAGCAGCACCGCCGCGAACAGGAACAGCAGCGCGCCGGCGAGCCCGGCCGCCCGCCTGCCGCCCGGCGAGCGCGCGGCGGGCGCGCTGCCGGACACGCTGCCGGACGCCGTGACCGGCGGGGACTTGGTCGACAACACCTGGCGGGGCTCCGGGGGGACGGGCCGGGGGACCGGGTGATCGATCCCACCTTGTGGACAGCTACTTAGGTTAGGTTAACCTAAGCGCTGACCAAAAGCCCGCAATAGGGGCCAGAGTACGCGAATATTGGAGAACGCCCGAAAATGTCGAACACCGGCGCCCTGCACCGCACGTCCGCAGCCCTCACCCGGCGGGGCTTCCTCGGCGCGGGCGGCGCCGTCGCCCTCGGCGCGCTGATCAGCGCGTGCGGCGGGGACGGCGGCGGCACGGCCGCCTCCTCCGGCGGCGGCGCGTGGTCGTTCACCGACGACCGCGGCGAGAAGATCGACCTGAAGGCGCGGCCCCAGCGCGTCGTCGGCTACGTCGCGGCCGCCGCGGCGCTGTACGACTTCGGCGTCGACCAGCAGCTCGTGGGGGTGTTCGGCCCGACGAAGCTCAAGGACGGCAGCCCCGACCCGCAGGCCGGGGAGCTGCCCGTCGACCGGCTGGAGATCATCGGCAACGCCTTCGGCGAGTTCAACATCGAGAAGTACGCCGCGCTGCGTCCCGAGCTGCTGGTCAGCAACATGTTCCTGGAGGACGAGCTGTTCTACGTCCCGCCGGAGAGCAAGGACAAGATCTACGCGCTGGCGCCCAGCGCCGCGATCGCCGCCGGCGCGGTGCCGCTGCCGAAGCCGATCGAGCGGACGGCCGCGCTGGCCGCCGCGCTCGGCGCGGACGTCAAGGCCGCGAAGGTCACCGCCGCCAAGGAGCGGTTCGAGAAGGCGGCCGAGGAGGTGCGCGCGGCGGCCGAGGCCGGCGGCGGGCTGAAGGTGCTGGCCGCGTCCGCGAGCCCCGACCTGTTCTACGCCTCCAGCCCGGACAAGAACACCGACCTGATCTACCTCAAGGAGCTCGGCGTCGACCTCGTCGTCCCGGACAAGCTCGACCAGAACGGCTACTTCGAGAACCTCAGCTGGGAGAACGCCGGCAAGTACAAGGCCGACGTCATCCTGCTCGACTCCCGCACCCAGGCGCTCCAGCCGAAGGACCTCGGCGACAAGCCCACCTGGAAGGACCTGCCCGCGGTGAAGGCGGGCCAGGTCGTCCCGTGGCAGCCCGAGCCCCGCTTCTCCTACGCGGGCTGCGCACCGATCCTCGAAGCCTTCGCCGAGGCCCTGCGCTCCGCGAAGAAGACCGGCTGAAAGGCGGCCTCATGCCGGAAACGACCACGAAGACGCACAGGCGGCCCGCTCCCGCGAGGCCCGCGCACCCCTTCGCCTTCTTCGAGCTGCACGTCCTGCGGTCCCAGCGGCTCGGCCCGAGCATGGTCCGGATCACACTCGGCGGGGCGGCCCTGGACGGCTCCGCCGAGCCGGGGTTCGCCACGGGCGGGCGCGACCAGCGCTTCAAGATCTTCTTCCCGCACCCGCACCAGGACGTCCCGGTCATGCCGGACAACAGCGCAGGCGACACGTGGTTCGCCGACTGGCGCGCCCTGGACCCGGCCGAACGCGGCATCATGCGCTCCTACACCGTCCGCGACCTGCGGCCGGGCGAGCTGGACGTCGACTTCGCCCTGCACGAGGAGGACGGCTCGTCCGGCCCGGCGGCCCGCTGGGCGGCGAACGCCCGTCCGGGCGACCGCCTCACCGTCCTCGGCCCGACCGGCCCCGACAACGGCGGCTTCGACTTCCGCCCGCCGCCCGGCGCCCCGGTGCTGATGGCGGGCGACCTGACCGCGCTGCCCGCCATCGCCGGGAACCTCGCCTGGCTCCCCGCCGGCACGTCCGCCCAGGTCTGGATCGAGGTCCCGGACCCCGGCGACCGGCAGGACCTCCCCACCGCCGCCGACGCGGACGTCACGTGGGTCTCCCCCGGCGGCCTGCTCGACGCCGTGCGCGCCACCGGACTCCCGGACGGCGCCTACGCCTGGATCGCGGGCGAGTCCTCCGCCGTCAAGGCGCTGCGGCGGCACCTCGTCCAGGAGCGCGGCCTGGACCGGCGGTCCGTCACCTTCACGGGCTACTGGCGGCGCGGGGCCAGTGAGGAGGATCTGCTGGCCGAGGTGGTCGCGGGCAAGAGCCCCGCCACCGAGGAGTGATCGCTACTCCGGGCGGTGCTCCCCGCTCCGGTTCGCGAACCAGGGGCCGTCCTCCCCTTCCCGGCGGCTCTCGTCGACGGTCAGGGTGGCGCGGTCGATGACGCCGGCGCGGTAGGCGGCGCCGCCGACCGTCTGGGCGGTGACCGGTGCGGTGAGCAGCTGGAAGAAGCCGACCAGGAGCAGCGGGGCGGCGGCGGAGACCGAACCGGCCTGCGGCGCGACCCCGCCGAGGATGAGCAGCAGCCCGATCGTCTGCGGCTTCGTCGCGGCGTGCAGCCGGGTGTGCAGGTCGGGGAAGCGCAGCGCGCCCAGGGCGCCGAGGGCGGAGAACGCGGCGCCCACCGGCAGCAGGACGGCGGTGATGACGTCGCCGATGCTCATATGCGCCCCTTTCTGGCTCCCGCCAGGCGCGCCGCGCTGACCGAGCCGACGAAGCCCAGCATCGCCACGACCAGCAGGAGCGGGGCGTACGCGGGCTCGCCCCAGAAGGCCGAATGCACCGCGATGCCGCTGACCAGCAGGACCGCCATGACGTCGAGCGACATGATGCGGTCGAAGCTGGAGGGGCCGCGGACCAGCCGCGCGGTCGTCATCAGGAACGCGGCGCCCAGCAGCGCCATGGTCACGATGTAGACGGTGTTCATCGGTCGTCCTCCTCGGGAGGGGCGTCTTCCCAGGTCACGAACGCGCGCATCAGCCTCTCCTCCGTCGTCGCCACGCCCGCCCGCCTGGACTCGGCCTCCGCCCGGCTGCGGACCGGCATGGCGTGGATGCGCAGGACGGTCCGGTCCGGGTCCAGGTCGATGAGGATCGTCCCGGGACGGAGGGAGATGCTCGTCGTGACCCCCAGCAGGATGAGCTCCGAGCGGGACCGCATGTCCACGTCGATGATGCCGCTGCGCACCTGTCTCGGCCGGTACAGCGCGTGCCAGCCGATGACCACGCTGGACACCAGCAGGTCCCAGACGAACTCGGCGATGACCGCGACGACGCGCAGCGGGCGTATCCGGCGGACCAGCGGGACGGCGGGCAGCCGGCTCGCCGTGTACGCGCCCGCGACGACGGCGGCGCCGCCGGCGACGGTGAGGGCGTCGATCCGTCCCCACAGCAGCAGCCAGATGCCGAGCAGCCACCCGCCCATGAGCAGGCGGGAGGCGGCGCGGCGGGCGTTGCGGTTCACGGCGCCCCTCCCTGCGTCACGGCGTTCCGGTACGCCGTCGGGTCCAGCAGGTCGGCGGCGGCCATGCTGCTCCAGGACGACAGCGGCCCGGCGAACACGGCGATGAGCAGGCCGCCGACGACGAGGACGGCCGTCACCGTCCCCATGAGCCGCGTGCTCGCCCGGGTGTAGGAGGCGGCCGCGGGCGGTTCGCCGGCCTCCTCCGGCCGGGGGCGCCAGAACCCGAGCGTCCAGATCCGGGACATCGCCATCAGGGTGAGCAGGCTGGCCAGCACCGCGACGCCGGTGACGACGAAGGCGATCACCCGGTCCTCGCCGAGGCCCGCCTGGAACAGCGCGAGCTTGGCGATGAACCCCGAGGACGGCGGCATCCCGCTCACGCTCATGGCGGGGATGAAGAACAGCACCGCGATGAACGACGACATCTGCGCCAGGCCGCCGAGGCGGCGCAGCGACGTCTCTCCCGTGCGCCCCTGCATCAGGTCGCTGACCAGGAACAGCGCGGCCTGCACCACGATGTGGTGGACGAGGTAGAGGATCGCGCCGGTGAGGCCGGCGATGCTGAACAGCCCCAGCCCGAACAGCATGTAGCCGATGTGGCCCACCAGGATGAAGGAGAACACCCGGTGGATGTCGTCGTGGGTCAGCGCGCCGAGGGTGCCGACGAGCATCGTCGCGGCGGCGAGCACGAGCATGATCCACGACACCTGCTCCTGGGGGAAGACGAGCGTCTCCACCCGGATGAGCGCGTAGATGGCGGCCTTCGTCAGCAGCGCGGCGAACACGGCCGTGACCCTGGTGAGGGCGGCCGGGTAGCTGTCGGGCAGCCACAGGTGCATGGGGGCGATCGCCCCCTTGATCCCGAACACCACGAGGAACAGCAGCCCGAGCGCCGTCCGGGTGCCCTCGGGCAGGTTCGCGACGTGCTCGGACAGGTCGGCGAGGTTCACCGTGCCCGCCGCGGCGTAGGTCAGGCCGATCGAGGCGAGGAACAGGATCGAGGACATGAGGCTGACCACGGTGTAGGTCATGCCGGCCTGGATCCGTTCCGCCGTCGGCGTGAGCGTCATCAGCACGTAGCTCGACGCCAGCATGATCTCGAACGCGACGAAGAGGTTGAACAGGTCGCCGGCGAGGAAGATCAGGGCGACCCCGGCGGTCAGCGTCAGGTACGCGGGATAGAAAACGCCCGGCTCGGTCTCGCTGGTGCCGCCGGCGCCCTCCGCCACGGCGTGCAGCATGATCGCAAGAAGGACGCCGATGGACACCACGAGCAGCAGCGCCGACAGCCGGTCCGCGACGAGCGTGATGCCGAGCGGCGCGGCCCAGCCGCCCATCTGGACGGCGATCACGCCGTCCCGGGACACGGCCGCCATCAGCCCGCAGGCGGCGGCGAGCGACGCCGCGACGGCCAGCGGGGCGAGCACGCGCAGCCAGGCCGCCCGGCGGCGGCTGATCATCGTGAGCGCGGCCCCCAGGAGCAGCAGGACGAACGGCAGCGGGACGAGGACGTTCATGCACCGCTCCCCTTCGCGCCATCGCCGTGCCCGGTGTCCCCCGGCCCGGTGGTCTTCTGCTGAGTGCGCCCGGGCTCCGCGCTCTCCTGGTCGGTGTTCTCCTCCAGCGGATCGGCCTCGGCGTCGCCGCCGGCCCAGGGCTCCTGGCGGCGCTGCCCCGTGTGGACCCTGCGGTCCTCGACGTCGTCGCGCACCTCGTCCTCGCCGAGCAGGATCCGGCTGCGGAACGCCAGCGCCAGCAGGAACGCGGTCACGCCGAACGTGATCACGATCGCGGTGAGCACCATGGCCTGCGGCAGCGGGTCGGCCATCGACCGCTCCGTCTTCCCGCCGAGCAGCGGCGGCGACCCGGCGGCCCCGCCGGCCAGCAGCAGCAGGACGTTGGCGCCGTGCCCGAGCAGCATGAAGCCGATCACGATCCGGATCAGCGACCGCTCCATGAGCAGGTTGAAGCCGGCCGCGAACAGCACGGCGACGGCCAGGACGAGGACGAGGGCGGGACCCGTCATGGTCGTGCTCCTTCCGAGGCGCCGCCGTCCGCCGGATCGCCCGCACCCGTCTCGCTCTCTTCCGGGACGTCCTCTTCGAACGCGTTCTCGTCGAGGCTCGCGCCGAGCGTCGTGAGGATCGTCAGCACCAGCCCGAGCACCAGCAGGTACACGCCGACGTCGAAGAACAGGCTGGTGGAGAGCTTGATCTCCCCGAGGACCGGCACCGTGTACAGCAGGACCTCGCTGGCCAGGAAGTCGCCGTCCGGGAACCCGCCGAACCCCCATCCGGCGGCGCCCGTGGCGACGGCCAGCCCGAGCCCGCCGCCGAGCAGCACACCGGGCCGCACCGGCATCGCGGCCGCCAGTTCGCGCCGGCCGCCCGGCAGGTAGCGCAGGACGTACGCCATGGCCGCCACGAGCCCGGCCACGAACCCGCCGCCCGGCCGGTTGTGCCCCGCGATCAGCAGGTACACGGAGAAGACGAGGATCGCCGGGCTGAGCAGCCGCGCCGTCGCCGCCGCTGGCACCATCGGCGTGACGCCGAGCGCCGGGCGGCCGGGGCTGGCGAGCCAGCTCCGCCGCCCGCGGTCGTCCCCTTCCGGTTCGACGGCGCGGGGCTTCCCGTCCGGCGCCCGCGGGACGCGGCGTCCGCTGAGCACCAGCCCGATGACGCCCATGGACGCCACGGCCACCACGGTGATCTCGCCGAGGGTGTCCAGCGCCCGGGCCTCGACGAGGATCATGTTGACGATGTTGTCGGCGCCCTCCTCCGCGGCGAGCTCGGCGTATCCGGGCCCGGTGGGCTGATCGGTGCGGCTCAGCGCCGCCACCATCAGGAAGGTCGCGATGAACCCGCCGAGGCCCACGCTGATCACACCGGTCGCGATCTTGGCGGAGCGCTTGCGCCGGCGCGGCGGGAACCGGTCCGGGAGGCGCCGCAGCACCAGCACGAGGGTGATCAGCAGGAGCGTCTCCACGACGAGGTGGGTGAGCGCGAGGTCCGGGGCGCCCTGCGCGACGAAGAGCCCGCCGATCGCGTAACCGACCCCGCCCATCAGCAGCGCCGCCGACAGCCTGCGGCGGGTCAGCAGCGCGGCGACGCCGCAGACGATCACGACCACGCCCAGGACGGACTGCACGGGGTCGTCCCAGCCGTGCAGGACGTACCCCGCGACGTCGGGGCTGCCGTCCCCCGCCATCGCGACGACGAGTGCGGTGCCCGG
The DNA here is from genome assembly GCF_004348575.1 of Actinomadura sp. 7K534. Taxonomy (NCBI): domain Bacteria; kingdom Bacillati; phylum Actinomycetota; class Actinomycetes; order Streptosporangiales; family Thermomonosporaceae; genus Actinomadura; species Actinomadura sp. 7K534. Next base: position 1,856 of record NZ_SMKB01000146.1, on the reverse strand, counting down.
CACCACCAGCACGGTCGCGCCGATCACTCCGAGGTACACGGGCAGCGACCCGACCTGCGTCCACTTCGTGACCGCGTGCGCCCACACGAGGATCCCGCGGGCCGTCCTGTTGTAGCCGCGCTGGCCGTTCGGGACCGGCCACCGCACCGGCCTGGCCGGGTACCTCCGGCCGGCGACGAGGAAGAGCACGACACCGGCTGCGATGGCGAGCGCGGACAGCGCCAGGGGCAGCTTGAGCCCGTGCCAGAGCGCGAGCTTGTAGCCGTCATCCGCACCAAGGGTGTCCGCGTACGGCGCGAACATCTTCTGCAGCGGCCCGTAGAGGAAGCCCAGGACGAACCCCGCCCCGGCGGGCACCGCCAGCGGCACGGCCATCCCCCACGGGTCCGCGATCCGCACGGGGCCCTCGCCGCCGCGGAAGGCGCCGTGCATGAACCGCACACCGTAGGCCGTGGTCAGCACCGAGCCCGCGACGATGCCGGCGAGCACCACGGCGTCCCACCCGCCGTGGGCGAACGCCTCGAAGGCGGCCTCCTTGGCCAGGAACCCGAGCAGGGGCGGCAGCCCGATCATGGACGCGACCGCCACCGCGGCGGCGACCGCCGTCACGGGCAGCCGCCGCCCCATCCCGGACAGCTCGCCCGCCCGGCGCGTCCCCGCCTCGTGCTCCACTACCCCGGCCGCCAGGAACAGCGGCGCCTTGAACAGGCCGTGCGCCAGCAGCAGCGCGGCCCCCGCCAGGGCGGCGGTCCGCGTTCCGTGCCCGAACAGGACCATCAGGAACCCGAGCTGGCTGATGGTCCCGTAGGCGAGCAGCGCTTTCAGGTCGTCCTGCCGGAGCGCGATGACACCGCCGACGAGCAGGCTCACCAGGCCCACGCACACGACCGCCGGGCGCCACAGCCCTGTGTCGGCGAACGCGGGCGAGAACCGCGCCACGAGGTAGACGCCGGCCTTCACCATGGCGGCGGCGTGCAGGTAGGCGCTCACCGGGGAGGGCGCGACCATGGCCGCGGGAAGCCAGGCGTGCAGCGGCACCTGGCCGGACTTGGCGAACGCGCCGAGCAGCACCAGCACCAGGCCCGCCTCGGCCGCCGCGCCGCCCGGCGGGTCGGCGAGCAGCGCCGAGATCTGGTAGGTCCCGGCGGTCTGCCCGAGCAGCACGAACCCGGCGAGCATGAGCAGCCCGAACGCGGTGGTCGTCAGCAGCGCCTGCGTGGCGGCGCGCCGGTCCTCGGCCCGCTCGGGGCGTGTCGTGCCGATCAGGATGAAGGAGCTGAGCGTGGTCAGCTCCCAGAACACGTAGAGGACGAGCAGGTTGTCGGCGAGCACGAGCCCGGTCATCGCCCCCGCGAACGCCACGAGCGTCCCGGTCATCAGGGCTTCGGAGCGTTCGAGGTACCAGCCCGCGTAGCAGAGCGCGACGGCGCCCACGCCGCCGATCAGCAGGAGCATGACGATGGAGAGGGCGTCGAGCCGGAAGTCGATGGAGAGCCCGAGGTCGGCGGCCCACGAGACCTGCTCGGTGAGCACGCCCCCACCCGCGTGGGCCACGGCCCAGATGGCCGTGACGGCCGGCAGCACCGCCGCCGCGCAAGCCATGACGCGCCGGTGCCGCCCCAGGGCCCACGGCAAGAGAACGGCGACGACGGCATAGGCCAGCACCAACGTCACCATGCCGCCCGCGACCCCTCCCAAGGCAAAATTCACCGAACGCACAGCTCATCTACCCGGTCAGCGCCCGCGAAACGATTCTCAAACCACCCACAAGGTGGCAAAGATCACGAAAAACCCCGAAACCAGAACAACCCCACCCACAGAGACAAAAAAGGCCCCCGGCAGGGGGCGGGCGGGGG
>NZ_SMKB01000145.1:0-18447 GCF_004348575.1 Actinomadura sp. 7K534 | reverse complement strand
GGCGGGGGCTGTGGGGGTCGGTGGCCGAGGCGCTGGTCCATCCCCTCGTCACGTTCGGCGCCGACCTGCTGGAAGACCCCGGTGACGGCGCGCGGACGCTGCTGGAGTCGGTGGGCGGGCCGGTGGCCGGTCTGGTCGAGCTGCCCGGGCTCCCGGACCTGCGGCGCCGCACCTGCTGCCTCTGGGTGACGCTGGGCCAGGGCATCTGCCCGTCCTGCTGCGTGAGCGACCCCGCCGACGCCGTCCGGGACGAGGAGCGGAGGAGCGCCGGTGCGCGGTCGTGACGTCCTGCGGCGGGTGATCGCCGGCCAGTGGCGGCTCGCGGCCGGCGGCGCCGTGCTGGCCGCCGGGCACCAGGCGGGCGAGGTGCTGGTGCCCGTGGTGATCGGCGTGGTGATCGACAAGGCGATCCTGCCCGGGGACGCCGGCGCCCTCGTCCGGTGGATCGCCGTGCTGGGCGCGGTCTTCGCCGGGCTCTCCTACAGCTACCGGTTCAGCTTCCGCCTCGCCGAGCGGGCGGCCGAGCAGGCCGCGCACGAGCTGCGGCTGGAGCTGACCCGGCGCACCCTCGACCCGCGCGGCGGCGCCGAGACCGGGCGGCTGCCGGGCGAACTGGTGAACATCGCGACCGGCGACTCCAAGCGGGCCGGCGGCGTGCACGTCGCGATGGCGGCCGGGACCGCGGCGCTGGCGGGCCTGGTGGCGGGCGGCGTCGCACTGCTGTGGATGTCGGTGCCGCTGGGGCTGCTCGTCCTGCTGGGCATCCCGCCCCTGCTCGGGCTCGCGCACGTGATCGGCAAGCCGCTGGAGCGGCGCAGCGGCGCCGAGCAGGAGCGCGCCGCCCACGCGTCCGGCGTGGCCGCGGACCTGCTCGCCGGCCTCCGGGTCCTCAAGGGCATCGGCGCGGAGCGGGCGGCCGTGGGGCGGTACCGGCGCACCAGCCGCGACTCGCTGGCCGCGACCGTGCGGGCCGCCCGCGCGCAGGCGTGGCACGACGGCGGCATGCTCACGCTGACCGGGGTGTTCATCGCGGTCGTCGCGCTGGTCGGCGGACGGCTCGCCATCTCCGGCGACATCACCGTCGGCCAGCTGGTCACCGCCGTGGGACTGGCGCAGTTCCTGCTGGGGCCGCTGTCGATCCTGTCGTGGGCGAACGGCGAGTTCGCGCAGGGCCGCGCGTCCGCCGCCCGCGTGGCCTCGGTGCTGGGGGCGCCGCCCGCCGTCGCCGACGGGGACGGCGAGCCGCCGCGGCCCGTGCGGGGCGCGCTGCGGCTGCGCGGCGTCCGGTACGGCGACGCGCTGCACGGCCTGGACCTGGACGTCGCGCCGGGCGAGCTGCTCGGGGTCGCGGCCACGTCGCCCGCGGCGGCGACGGCGCTGCTGCGCCTGCTCGGCCGGTCCGCCGACCCCGACTCCGGGACGATCGAACTCGACGGGACGCCGCTGCGCGAGCTCGCCCCCGCCGCCGTCCGCCGGGCCGTCGTGGTCGCCGAGCACGACGCCGACCTGTTCGAGGGCACCCTCCTGGAGAACGTCACCGCCGCCGCGCCCGCCGGGGCGGACGGGACGGCGGCGGCACTGGCGGCCGCGGCGGCGGACGAGGTCGCCGCGAACCTGCCCCGCGGCACCGCGACCGTCCTCACCGAGCGGGGGCGGTCGCTGTCGGGCGGGCAGCGGCAGCGCGTCGCGCTCGCCCGCGCGCTCGCCGCCGCCGCGCCGGTGCTGGTGCTGCACGACCCGACCACCGCGGTCGACGCCTTCACCGAGGCGCGGATCGCCGCCGGCGTCCGGGAGGCGCGCGGCGGGCGGACGACGATCGTGGTGGCGACGAGCCCGGCGCTGCTGGCCGCGGCCGACCGGGTCGTGTTCGTGGACGGCGGCGCCGTCGCCGCCGAGGGCGCCCACGGCGACCTCGTCCACGAGCACCCCGCCTACCGCGCGACCGTCCTCTAGCGCACCCGTCCTTTAGCTCGCCCGTCCTTCAGGCAGAGGAGAACGACCCCCGGTGACGACCACAGACGAGCGGGAGCTGCTGCCCACGGCGTCGGCCGCGCGCACCCGCGCCGCCGTCCGCGAACTGGCGCGCCCGCACCGGCGCACGATCGCGGGCGGGTTCCTCGCCCTGATCGGCGCGACCGCGGTCGGGCTGCTCACCGCGCCGGTGCTGGGGCACATCGTCGACCTGGTGGCGAAGGGACGGCCCGCGTCCGCGCTCACCGCGCCCGTCGTCTGGCTCGCGGTCATCGCGGTCGTCCAGGGGGTGGCGACCGCCTACGGGCTCGGGCTGGTCGCCCGCGCGGGCGAGGGCATGCTGGCGACGCTGCGCGAGCGGTTCGTGGAGCGGGCCCTGGGGCTGCCGCTGGAGCGGGTCGAGCTGGCCGGCTCCGGGGACCTGACGTCGCGGGTCACCAACGACGTGTCGGAGGTGACCACCGCGGTCCGCGAGGCGGTGCCGGCGCTGGCCCGGTCGCTGCTGGCCATCGTGCTGACCCTGGTGGCGCTGGCGTTCCTCGACTGGCGGTTCCTGCTGGTGGCGCTGCTGGCCGTCCCCATCCAGGCGCACACCGTGCGGTGGTACGTGCGCCGCGCCGTCCCGCTGTACGCGGCGCAGCGCGTCGCGGTCGGCGCGCAGCAGCAGGAGCTGCTCGGCTCGGTCGGCGGCGCGTCCACGGTGCGGGCGTTCCGGCTGGAGGACGAGCACTCCGGCCGCGTCGGGACCCGGTCGCTCGCGGCGGTCGGCCTGGCGCTGCGCGGGGTCCGGCTGGTGACGCGGTTCTACTCCCGCCTGAACCTCGCCGAGTTCGTCGGGCTGTCGGCCGTGCTGGCGACCGGTTTCCTGCTGGTGCGGGGCGGTGCGGTGAGCATCGGCACGGCCAGCGCCGCCGCGCTGTACTTCCACAACCTGTTCGCCCCGATCAACATCGCGCTCGGCCTGGCGGACGACGCGCAGAGCGCCACCGCCGGCCTGGCCCGCCTGGTCGGCGTCGCCGACGCCGCCCCGCCCCGGGCCGAGGAGGCCGCCGCCGCGCGCCCCGTGCCGGCCCGCGGGCCGGTCGAGGTCCGCGGCGTCCGCTACTCCTACCGGAGCGGCCATCCCGTGCTGCACGACATCGACCTCCACATCACCGAGAAGGAGCGGGTGGCGCTGGTCGGCGCCAGCGGCGCGGGCAAGACGACGCTGGCCAAGCTCATCGCGGGCATCCACCGCCCCGACGCCGGCACGGCCCTCACCGACGGCGAGGTCGGGCTGGTGACCCAGGAGGTGCACGTCTTCGCCGGCCCGCTCGCCGACGACCTGCGGCTGGCCCGGCCGGACGCGGCGGACGGCGAGCTGCGCGCGGCGCTCGCCCGGGTGGGCGCGCTGGACTGGGCGCTGGCGCTGCCGCAGGGGCTGGACACGGTCGTCGGCGAGAGCGGCCACCGGCTCACCGCCGCCCAGGCGCAGCAGCTCGCGCTCGCGCGACTGGTGCTGGCCGACCCGCCCGTGGTCGTGCTGGACGAGGCCACCGCCGAGGCGGGGAGCGCGGGAGCCCGGGAACTGGAGTCCTCGGCGTCGGCCGCGATCGAGGGCCGGACGGCCCTGGTCGTGGCGCACCGGCTCACCCAGGCCGCGGCCGCCGACCGCATCGTGGTGCTCGACGGCGGCCGCGTGGTGGAGACCGGCACCCACGACGAGCTGGTGGGCGCCGGAGGCCGGTACGCCGCGCTATGGCGGGCCTGGTCCGACGGCCACCGCTCCTAGTCCGGCGCGCCCGCGCCGCCCTCCATCGCCTCGGTGAGGCTGCGGGGGCGCAGGTCGGTCCAGTTCCGCTCGACGTACTCCAGGCAGGCGGCGCGGGTGTCCTCGCCGAACACGGACCGCCAGCCCGCCGGGACGTCCGCGAACGACGGCCACAGCGAGTGCTGCCCCTCGTCGTTGACCAGGACGTGGAAGCGGCCCTCGGGGTCCTCGAACGGGTTGGTGCTCATCGGGTGTTCCTCCTCAGGATGTCGAGCAGTTCACCGGCCAGGCGCTGGGCCGTGGCGCGGTCGAACAGCTCCGCGTCGTAGACCAGTACGCAGTCCACGGGCCCGGCGTCCCGCGGTTCGTAGAAACTGAGCGCGAGCTCGGCGGGGAGCGCGCCGGTCGGGACGAGGTCGAACCCCGCGCCGAGGCCCGGGACCTCCGCGAGGGCCGCCTGCTCGTGCTGGGTCAGCAGCACCTGCGGCGCCGCCAGGCCGAGCGCGGCGGCGACCCGGTCGAACGGGACGTCCCGCCGGTCGAACGCGCCCAGGTCGGTGTCCCGCACCCGGGCGAGCAGTTCGCCGGGCTCCGGGTCGCCGCCGGTGCCGGTGCGCAGGATGACGGTGTTGGAGAAGCAGCCCACCAGGTCGGTGAGCCGGTCGTCGGCGCGGCCCGCGACCGGGGAGGCGATCGGGACGTCGGTGCCCGCCCCGTGCCGGGTGAGCAGGGTCGCCAGCGCGGCCTGGAGCACCATGAACGTACTCGTCCCGGTCCGCGCCGCCAGCGCGCCGATCGCCCGGTGCAGCCCGGCCCCGATCTGGAACTCCACGTACTCGCCCACGCCCCGGTGGTCCGGCGACGGCTCCCGGTCGTAGGGCAGGGAGATCCGGGCGGGCAGCCCGTCCAGCGCTTCGCGCCAGTAGGCGAGTTGACGTTCCTCGACGTCACCGGCCACCCGGTGCGCCCACAGCGTGTAGTCGGTGTAGGAGACGGGCAGGGGCGGCGGCTCCGGCGCGCGCCCGCTCCGCCGCGCCGCGTAGGCGGCGGCGAAGTCGCGGCTCAGCGGGACCGTGGACCAGTCGTCCACGCCGATGTGGTGCATGGTCAGCAGGAGCGCCCGCGCGCCGCCGGGACCGGTGAGCAGGTGGGCCCGCAGCGGCGGGCGCGCCTCCAGGTCCGCGGGTTCGCGGGCCAGTTCCCGGAGCGAGGCGTCGAGGTCGGTGACCCGGACGTGCTCCAGCACCGGCTCGGCGGGCTCGGGCCGCCCGCCGGGGAAGCGGGTGCGCAGAGGCTCGTGGCGCGCGGCTACGTCGGCGAGCGCCGCCGCCAGGGCGTCGCCGTCGAGATCACCCGATCGCAGCGCGAACGCCGCGGTGTACGGCCTGCCCGCGCCCTGCCGGTAGCGGGTCCAGTGCCATTCCTGCGGCGGGGCGAGCGGCATCGTCCCAGGACGCTCGACTCCGGCGGCGAGCCGCGGCCCGCTCCCGGAGCCACTGGCCGCGTCGATGCGTTCGGCCAGCGCGGCGACCGTCGGGGCGTCGAACACGTCGCGCAGGGCGAGCCCCGCGTCCAGCGCCGTCCGGACCCGGGCGAGCAGCCGCATCGCCGACATGGAATGGCCGCCGAGCTCGAAGAAGTTATCGTGCAGGCCGACCCCGGGCAGGCCGAGCACCTCGGCGAACATGGCGGCCAGTTCCCGTTGCCGCGGCGTGTCGGGCCGCGCGGAACCGGTCATCACCGCCCAGTCTGGGGCGGGCAGCGCCCGGCGGTCGAGCTTGCCGTTGGGGGTGAGCGGTAGCGGGCCGTCCAGCACCACGACCGCCGCCGGGACCATGTAGTCCGGGAGCAGCGTCGCGACGTGCGCACGGACCTCGGCCGGGTCGGGCGGGCCCTCCCCCGGTTCCGGGACGGCGTAGCCGATCAGCCTGGTGTCCGGCCCGCCGCGGTCGGCGACCACGGCCGCCTGCCGGACGCCCGGGTGCCGCGTCATCGCCCCGGCGACCTCGCCGGGCTCGATGCGGAACCCGCGGACCTTCACCTGGTCGTCGGCGCGGCCGAGGAAGTCGATGTCGCCGCCGGGACGCCGGCGCGCGCGGTCGCCCGTCCGGTACATGCGGGCGCCGGGCGGGCCGAACGGGCACGCCACGAACCGCTCGGCGGTCAGGCCGGGCCGTCCGAGGTAGCCGCGGGCCAGCCCGCGGCCGGCGACGTACAGCTCGCCGGGCACCCCGGGCGGCACCGGCCGCAGGCGCTCGTCCAGCACGTACGCGCGGGTGTTGGGGTCGGGGGCGCCGATCGGGACCGCGCCCGTCCAGCCCTCCTCGGCGGGCCACAGGGTGGAGTTCACCGTCGCCTCGGTCAGCCCGTAGGCGGCCAGCAGCCGCAGGTGCCCGGCCCAGCGCGCGATCACCCCCGGCGGGACGGTCTCGGTGCCGACCAGCACCGTCGCGCCCGCGGGCGGCGCGCAGCCCGCGGGCAGCGCCGCGACGAGGGACGGCGGCAGGATCGCGTGCGTGATGCCCTGGTCGTTCATGAAGCCGGTCAGCTCCGGGCCCGGCACGCGCGCCTCGTCGGGGACGAGCACGAGCCGCCCGCCGTGGCACAGCGCCATCGCCAGCTCGAAGATCGTGACGTCGAAGCCGATGGACGCGAACTGCAGCACGCGGCTGTCCGGCGTGAGGCCCATCCGGTCGACGGCCGTGGCGACGAGGCTGCCGATGCCCTCGTGCGGGACGACGACGCCCTTGGGCCGCCCCGTCGAGCCGGACGTGTAGATGACGTACGCGGCCTGGTCGAGCGCGACGTGCGGGAACGGCCCGCCCGGTTCGGTGCCGGCCAGCCGCGCCGCGACCTCCGGATCGTCCAGCACCACCGGCCGGACGCCCTCGACCTCGGGCACCTTCCCGGCGACCTGCTCGGTGACGACGACCGCCGCGGCGCCCGCGTCGCCGAGCATGTAGGCGAGCCGGTCGGCGGGGTGCGCGAGGTCGAGCGGCAGGAAGGCCGCGCCCAGCTTGCCCGCGCCCAGCATCACCGCGACCATCTCCGCCGAGCGCGGCACCGCGACGCCGACGACGCTCTCCGGGCCCACGCCGTACTGGGCGAGCAGCCGCGCCATGCGGTCGGACAGCGCGTCCAGCTCGGAGTAGGTGAGGGTGCGCGGGCCGTCCACGACGGCGACGGCGCCGGGACGCTCCGCCACGCGCCGCCGGAACATCTCGGGGATGGTCTCCTCGGCCACCTCGCGGTCGGTGCGGTTAAATCCGTCCAGGACAAGGGCGCGTTCCTCGGCGGTCACCACGTCGATGTCGCCGACGCGCAGCTCCGGGTCCGCGGCGACGGCGGCGACCAGGCGCGACAGCCGCTCCCCCAGCGTCGCGACCGTCGACCGGTCGAAGATGTCGGAGCGGTACTCCAGCACGCATGAGATCCGCCCGGTCTCCGCGTCCTCGGCAAAGCTGAACACCAGGTCGAACTTGGCGGTGCGCGCCTCGACCGGCTCGGGGCGCACGTCCAGCCCGGCGAACTCGACGTCGCCGCCGCCTCGGTTGCGGTACCCGACCATCACCTGGAACAGCGGGTTGCGGTCAGGCGAGCGGACGGGGTTCAGCTCCTCCACCACGGCCTCGAACGGCACGTCCTGGTTCGAGAAGGCGGCCAGGTCGGTCTCCCGGACGCGGGCGAGCAGCTCGGCGAACGTCGGGTCGCCGGACACGTCGGTGCGCAGCACCAGCGTGTTGACGAAGAAGCCGACCAGGTCGGTCAGCGCCTCGTCGGTGCGGCCGGAGATCGGCGCGCCGAGCGGGAGGTCGTCCCCGGCGCCGAGGCGGTGCAGCAGCGCGGCGACGGCCGCGTGGCACACCATGAACATGCTGGCGCCGCCGCGCTGGGCGAGCCGGCGCAGGCCCGCGGAGTCCCCGGGGTCCAGTTCGACGACCAGCTCGCCGCCGGACATGGCCGGCCGCGCCGGATGCGGCCGGTCCGTGGGCAGCTCCAGCCGCTCCGGGGCGCCGTCCAGGGTCCGCTTCCAGAAGGCGAGCTGTCGCGCGGCGAGGCTGCCGGATTCGGAGCGGTCGCCGAGCAGCCGCCGCTGCCAGAGCGTGTAGTCGACGTACTGCACCGGCAGCGGTTCCCACCCGGGGGCCCGCCCGGCGGCGCGGGCCGCGTAGGCGGTGGCCAGGTCGCGCAGGAACGGCCCGTCCGACCACTCGTCGGTCGTGATGTGGTGCAGGAGCAGCGCCACGACGTGCTCGTCCTCGGCGAGCCGGACGACGGTCGCGCGCAGCGGCGGTTCGGACGCGAGGTCGAACCGGCGTCCCAGCGCGCCGGCGAGCACCGTGCCGAGCGCGTCCTCCGCCGCCTCGACCACACGTAGTTCGGGCCGCGCCGCACCGGCCGGCAGCACCCGCTGGAACGGCCGGCCCTCGTGCTCGCCGACGAGCGTGCGCAGCGCCTCGTGGCGGTCCATGACGTCGGCCAGCGCGGCACCGAACGCGTCGGCGGCGAACGCGCCGCGCAGCCGCATCACCAGCGGGAAGTTGTAGGCGGCCGACGGCGTCAGCTGCTCGATCATCCAGAGCCGCCGCTGGGCGAACGACAGCGGCGGCTCACCGGGCCGGTCCGCGGCCGCCGCCAGGGCGGGGCGCGCCCCCGCGCCGGCAGCGGCGGCGCGCCCGGCCAGCTCGGCGACCGTGGGCGCCTCGAACAGGTCGCGGATCGCCAGCTCCGCGCCGAGCACGGCGCGGGCGCGGCCGATCAGCCGGGTGGCCAGCAGCGAGTGGCCGCCGAGGTCGAAGAAGTCGTCGTCGATGCCGACCCGGCCGACGCCGAGCAGCTCGGCGAACAGGCCGCACAGGGCCTCCTCGGCGGGCGTGCGCGGCGGGCGGCTCGCCGCGGCGGCGGTCACGGCGGGCGCGGGCAGCGCCCGGACGTCGAGCTTGCCGTTCACCGTGAGCGGCAGCCGCTCCACCGGCAGCAGCGCCGCCGGGACCATGTAGTCGGGCAGCCGCTCCTTCAAGTGCGCGCGGAGCGCCGCCGTCAGGGCGTCCGCGTCGCCGGGCGGCCAGGTCTCCGGGACGACGTACCCGGCGAGCCGCTGCACGCCGCCGGGCCCGGACGCGTCGGCGACCACGGCGGCGTGCGCGACCGCCGGGTGCTCCTCCAGTGCCGCGCCGACCTCGGCGGGCTCCACCCGGTAGCCGCGGATCTTGACCTGGTCGTCGGTGCGGCCGAGGAAGTCGAGGTTTCCGTCGGGGCGGCGGCGCACCAGGTCGCCCGTCCGGTACATCCGGTCGCCGGGCGCGCCGAACGGGTCGGCGACGAACCGCTCCGCGGTGAGGCCGGGCCGCCGGTGGTAGCCGCGCGCCAGCCCGGTGCCCGCGATGTACAGCTCGCCGGGCGCCCCGTCCGGCACCGGGCGCAGCGCAGTGTCGAGGACGTGGGCGCGGGTGTTCCAGATCGGGCGGCCCACGGTCGGGGTGTCGCTGTCGCGGGTGCCGCCGCCGAGCGTGTTGATCGTGTACTCGGTCGGGCCGTACAGGTTGTAGCCGAACGTGCCCTCGGTGTCGCGCAGCCGGGACCAGACGGTCTCGGTGACCGCCTCGCCGCCGAGCAGCACCAGCGGCGGCCGGTGCCCGTCCAGCAGGCCCTCCTCGATGAGGTGGTGCGCGTAGGTCGGCGTGACGTTGACGACGTCCACGCGGTGGCGGTCGCAGTACGCGACGAGCGCCTCGGCGTCGCGGCGCAGCTCCTCGTCGCAGACGTGCACCTCGTGGCCCTCGACCAGCCACAGCAGCTCTTCCCACGACATGTCGAAGGCGAACGAGACCGTGTGCGCGATCCGCAGCCGCCGGCCGCCCGCCGACGCGACCGCCGGGGCGAAGATCGCCTCGCGGTGGTTGAGCTGCATGTTGGTCAGCCCCCGGTACGGCGTGACGACGCCCTTCGGGCGCCCGGTCGAACCGGAGGTGTAGATGAGGTACGCCGGATGCTCCAGGCGGCCCGGGCGGCCGGGTGCGAAACCGGGCGCCTCCGCGCCGGTGATCTCCCCGCCGGGGAGCGAGGCGAGTTCGGCGGCGGTGTCCGGGGCGTCCAGCGCGATGCGTCCCGGGCCGTCCGGCAGGACGGACGCGGCGACGGACTCCGTGGTCAGGACGCAGGCCGGCGCCGCGTCGGCGAGCATGTGCGCCAGCCGGTCGGCGGGGTGGTCCAGCTCCAGCGGCAGGTACGCCGCGCCGGTGCGCAGCACCGCGAACAGCGCCGCGACCATGTCGGCCGAGCGCGGCAGCGCCAGCGCCACCACCCGCTCGGGGGCGGCGCCGCGCGCCAGCAGCAGCCGGGCGAGCCGGTTCACGCGGGCGTCCAGCCCGGCGTAGGTGAGGGTCTCGTCCCCGGCGACGACGGCGACCTCGTCAGGGGTGCGCGCGGCCTGCGCCGCGAGCATCTCCGACACGGTCTCGTCGGGCACCGGGCGGCGGATGGCGTCCCACTCGTCCGCCAGGGCACGCCACTCCGCCGGCTCCAGCGGGTCGAGCGCGCCCACGCGCGGCACCGCCCCGCCGGCCCGCTCCTCGCTCTCCAGGCCGTCCACGAGCCGTTCGACCAGGGTCGTGAAGCGCCGCAGCAGGGATTCGGCGAGCGGGCGGCCGATGACGTCGGGACGGTGGTCGATCTTCATCCGCACCGGCGTGCCGGGCGTGACGACGAACGTGATCGGGTAGTGGGTGGCGTCGAGGCCCTCCGCCTCCACGATGCCGTGCCGCTCCTGCAGCTCGGCCATGTCGTCCTCGTCACCGAGGTTCTGCAGCACGTAGAGGGTGTCGAAGAGCCGGGAGTGCCCGGCGGCCTGCTGGATGTCGCCCAGTCCGAGGTAGTCGTGCGGCATGAGCGCGACCCGTTCGCCCTGCACGCGCCGCAGCAGGCCGGGGACGGGCTCGCGCGGATCCAGCGTGACCCGGACGGGGACCGTGTTGAGGAACATCCCGATGATGCCCTCCACCCGGGGCACGTCGCCCGGCCGCCCCGCCACCGCCGTGCCGAACACGACGTCCTCGCGGCCGGTGGCGCTGGACAGCACCAGCGCCCACGCCGCGCTGAACACCGTGTTGAGCGTCAGGCCGTGGCGGCGCACCGCCGCGTAGAGCCGCTCGGTGAGCGGCACCGGCAGCTCGGCCCGGCTGCGGTCGGGGATCACCGGTTCGAGGGCCCGGTCCACGGGGCCGACGAGCGTGGGCTCGGCCAGGCCCGCGAGCGCGTCCCGCCACGCCTCCTTGGCGCGGCCGGTGTCCTGCGCGCCGAGCCAGGCGAGGTAGTCGCGGTACGAGCCGGGCGGCGGCAGGTCGACCGTGTCGCCGCGCCGCTCGTCCCCGGCCCGCTCGTACATGGCGATGAGCTGCTCGAAGAACAGCCACGCCGACCATCCGTCCCACAGGATCAGGTGGTGGGTGATGACGAGCCGGTCCGCCGCGTCTCCGTCCGCTCCGTCGCCGAGCCGGATCAGCAGCAGCCGGAACAGCGGCGGCGCGGCGAGGTCGAACCGGCGCCTGCGGTCGGCCGCCAGGATCCGGCCGATCTCCGCCTCCCGGCTCTCGGGGTCGAGTCCGGAGAGGTCGACCTCCTCCAGCCGGGGGGCGGGCCCGGTGCCGATGAACTGCACCGGCTGCGGGAGCCCGTCGTTGGTGAACCCGGCCCGGAGCGCGGTGTGCCGGGCCAGCACCGCCGCGCACGCGTCCAGCAGCCGGTCGGCGTCCACGCGGTGGCTGAAGTCGAACGCGACCTGCGCGGTGTAGACGTCGAGCGCGCCTGTGTCGTAGCTGGAGTGGAAGTACAGCCCCTCCTGCAGCGGCGACAGCGGCCAGACCTCCTCGACCGGAAGCGGCGCGACCCGCGAGACCCGCTCCCGCTCCGCGTCCGTCAGCGCGACCAGTTCGGCCGCGCCGCCGGAGCCGTTCTCGCCGGCGACCTCCCGCGCGGCGGCTGCCAGGGCCGCGGGGGTGGGGTGCTCGAACACGTCCTGCGGACCGACGACGAGCCCGGCCCGGTGCGCCCGCCCGGACACCACGATCGACAGGATGCTGTCGCCGCCCAGCGCGAAGAAGTCGTCGTCGGCGCCGACCCCAGCGGTCTCCAGCACCTCGGCGAAGATCTCGCAGAACAGCCGCTCGCGCTCGGTGCGCGGCGCCCGCGCCGCCGCCCGCCCGGCGGCGGGCGCGGGCAGCGCGGCCCGGTCGATCTTGCCGCCCGGGGTCAGCGGCAGCTCGCCGAGCACGACGACGTCGGAGGGGATCATCGCCTCCGGAAGCGTCGCGGCGAGGGACTCGCGCAGCGCTTCGGCGTCCAGGTGGACGCCGGGCTCGGGCACCGCGTAGGCGGTCAGCCGCGCGCCGCCCGGACCGTCGTGACGGTCGACCACGGCCGCGCGCCGCACGCCCGGCTCCGCCGCGATCCGCGCCTCGACCTCGCCCAGCTCGATCCGGTTGCCGCGGACCTTGACCTGCCGGTCGACCCGGCCCAGGTACGTGAGGTGCCCGGCGCCGCCGCGGCCCTGCCGGCGCACGAGGTCGCCGGTGCGGTACATGCGCTCGCCGGGCGCGCCGAACGGGTCGGCGACGAACCGCTCGGCGGTCAGCCCCGCCCGGCGGTGGTAGCCGTGGGCGACCTGGCTCCCGCCGACGTAGAGTTCGCCCGCCGCGCCGGGCGGCACGGGACGCAGCGCGCCGTCCAGGACGTACAGCCGGGTGCCGCCCACCGGTCCGCCGATCGGCACGGCCGGGCCGTCCGCGGCGCCGCCGTACTCCCGGTACGCGACCTGGATCGTCGTCTCGGTCGGCCCGTACACGTTGTACATCGGCACGCCGGTCAGGGCGGTCCACCGCGCGGCGAACTCGCCGGTCAGCGCCTCGCCGCCGCTGAACACCCGGCGCAGGCCGCGCAGGGCGGCCAGGTCGCCGGCGTCCTCGGCGGCCTGGAGGAAGGCCGCCAGCATCGACGGCACCATCGCGATCGTGGTGACGCCGTGCTCGCGGACGCGGCGCGCGAGGTGGGCGGTGTCGCGCTGCCCGCCGGGGCGGGTCAGGACGATCCCGGCGCCCGCGCACAGCGGCCAGAACAGCTCCAGGAGGGACGCGTCGAAGGCGGCCGAGAGCTGCTGCAGGACACGGTCGTCCGCGCCGAGCGGGAACCGTTCCGCCAGCCAGGTCATCTGGCTGACGACGGCGCGGTGCGGGACGAGGACGCCCTTGGGGCGGCCCGTCGACCCGGAGGTGTACAGGAGGTAGGCGGGGTGCTCCGGCCCGGCGGTCTCCCCCACCGCCCGGCCGTCCGGGTCGCCGTCCGCGGCGTCGACGTCCTCGTCGACGTCATCGTCGAGGAGCACGCGGGACACGCCGTCCGCTTCCGGAAGGCGCCCCGCGGCCTCCCGCGTGGTGAGGACGGTGCGGGCGGCGGAGTCGGCGAGCATGTACGCCAGCCGGTCCGCGGGGAGGTCCGCGTCGAGCGGCAGGTAGGCGGCGCCCGCCCGCAGCGTGCCGAGCAGGGCGGCGACCAGCTCGGGCGAGCGCGGCACCGCGACCGCCACGATGTCGCCGGGCCGCGTCCCGCGCGCGCGGAGGCTGCGCGCGACGGCGTCCGCCCGCCGGTCCAGCGCGGCGTAGGTGAGCGTCGCGTCCGGCCCGTCGCCGATGACGGCGACGGCGTCCGGCACCGCGGCGGCCCGCGCCGCGACCATGGCGTGCAGGGTGGGAGCGGCCGGCCGCACCGGCGCTCCGGCGAGCGCGGCGCGTGCCCGCTCGCCGTCCGTGGGCGGCTCCAGGGCCGCGACGGGGCGGGACGGGTCCGCGGCCAGGCTCTCCAGCACCGCCACCAGGCGCGCGGCGATCCGCTCGGCGGTGGCCGCGTCGATCCTGGCGGCGTCGTGATCGATCCGCAGCGCCAGCCGCCGGCCGGGCAGAACGATCAGCGCGAGCGGGTACTGCTCGACGTTGGTGAAGTCGACACCGGTGATCTCGACGGTGCCCGACGGGTCGCGCAGGTCCCGCTCCTCGGGATAGTTCTCCAGCACGACGAGGGTGTCGAACAGGTCCCCCGCCCCGGCGAGCCGCTGGATCCGTGCGAGCCCGAGGTACTGGTGGTCGAGCAGGGCCGACTGCGCGTCCTGCAGCCGGGTCAACGCCGCGGCGAGCGGCTCGCCCGGCCGCCACCACATCCGCACCGGCAGCGTGTTGACGAACATGCCGACCATCGACTCGATGCCGGCGATGTCGGCGAACCGCCCGGCCAGGGCGTACTCGGTGCGGGTGACGACCTGGGCGGTGGTCATCGTGGCGGGGTCGGCCAGGACGTCGGCCAGCGGACGTCCTGGCGGCGCGTCGCGGTGGGGGATGGGGAAGGTCGCGGTGGCGTCGGTGACGAAGACGACCTTGTAGCCGAGGTCGGCCGCCACCCGCGCGGTGGTCTCGCAGCACTGCTCGGTCTGGATGCCGCACACCACCACCTCGCCGACGCCGCGCTCGGTGAGCAGCTGCTGCAGGTTCGTGGTGGTGAACGCGTTGCGGGAGGTCTTGGTGAGGACCGGCTCGCCGGCCGCCGGCTCCAGGCCGTCCATGAGGCGGACGTGGCCGAGGACGGGGTCGAACACGGTGCCGCTGCCGGGCTCGGAGTGCAGCACCCACACCACCAGGTCCCCGGCGGCGCGGGCCGCGCCGACGAGCCGGGCGGCGCGGGCGTCGATGTCGGGCGCCGAGACCGCCCGCCAGTTCGGGCGGCGGCGGAAGGACTCTTGGACGTCGATGACGAGGAGGGCTCTGTTCATGCCCCCGATGCTGCCCGCGGCGCGGGGTGCGCGGCAGGCATCATCACGGCACGATGCGGAATGATCCGGTCACCGGTACCGGGCCCGCCGCAACTATTTCGGCCCGCGGGAGGGAGAGTCCGTTCTGTCCGGGAATCCCCTGGTGTGGCGGGCGCCCCGGGGTGCGGCGCCGCCCCGTCCGCACAGCGCGGCGCGCGGGCCGGGGCACAGTCGGCGCACGGGGGCGGCGCGCGGCGGCCGGCGTGCGCCGGGACGGGTTTCGGGAACAGGGGGATGCGGCATGGGCGGCCAGGAGGCCGGAGGCGCGGCCCGCGCGGGCGGCGCGTCCGACACGGGCGGGGCGCGCGGCGGTGCGCGCCCGGCGGGCGCGACGGTCGGGGTGGAGGAGGAGTTCCTCCTGGTCGACGCGGTGTCGGGGACGTGCGTCCCGCGCGCCGGGCAGGTCCTCGCGGCGGCGGGGGAGCATCCGTGGCGCGCGTCGGGCGGTGGGTTCCACACCGAGCTGCTGGCCTCGCAGGTGGAGGCGGCGACCGGGGTGTGCGGGGACCTGGCGGCCCTGCGGGCGCAGCTGCGCGACGGGCGGGCGCGGCTGGCCGCCGCCGCGCGGGCGGCAGGGGCGCGGCTGGTGTCGGCGGGCGCGCCGGTGCTCGGCGGGCCGCCCCCGCCGGCGACGCCCGGCGACCGGTTCGCCGCGATCACCGGGACCTACGGGGAGGTCGTGGCGGACTACCAGGCGTGCGGCTGCCACGTCCACGTCGCGGTCCCGGACCGGGAGACGGCCGTGGCGGTGGTGAACCACCTGCGGCCGTGGCTGGCGACGCTGGTGGCGCTGGCGGTGAACTCCCCGTTCGACCACGGCCGCGCCGGGCGCTTCGCCGGCCGCCGCATCGTGGAGATGTGGCGGTTCCCCGGCGCGGGCACCCCGCCGTACGCGGCGTCGGCGGCCGAGTACGACGCGCGCGTCGCGGCGCTGGTGGAGGCGGGCGCGCTGGTCGACGAGGCGATGACGTTCTGGCTGGCGCGGCCGTCGCCGCGGTGGCCGACGGTGGAGGTGCGCGCGGCGGACGCGGCCGCCACCGCCGACGAGGCGGTCCTGCAGGCGGCGCTGTCGCGGGGCCTGGTCGGCGCGGCGCTGCGGGACCTGGCGGCCGGGCGGGAGGCCCCGCCCGTGGACGCGCAGGTGTGCGCGGCGGCGCTGTGGAGCGCGGCGCGGCACGGGATGCGCGGCCACGCGCTGGACCCGTTCACCCGGCGGCGCGTGCCGCCGTGGCGGATGGTGGAGGACCTGCTGGCCAGGACCCGGCCCGCGCTGGCCGGGACCGGCGACCTGGACACCGTCCGCGCGCTGCTGGACGCCGTCCGCCGGGCCGGGACCGGCGCGGACCGGCAGCGCCGCGCGGCCGGGCGGGGCGGGCCCCGCGCGGTGGTGGACATGCTGGCCCGGCACACCGAGTCCGGCGTCCTCGGCGACGCCCTCGGCTCCTTCGAGGCACCCGCCCGCGGGCCCGCCGGCGGGCCGAGCCGGGGGACACAAGCGGCACCTGGGGAGGAACCGGGCGTATGGGATGCGCGTGAGCGGGTACCGCAGCCGGACACGCACGGGACCACGGAGGACGCATGACCGCTCAGCACGCCGCCGCCCCTCGGCAGGCACCCACCCAGGCCCTCCGGCGGGCCGCCGCCCGGGCCCCGGCCCGGGCCGCCCGCGGGGAGCCGGCGGCGGTGCCGACGCTGCCCGCCCCGCGCGGGCCGCTGTCGCGGGCCGTCGTGGACGTCCTGTCGGCGGGCCCGCCCCCCGGCCCCGCGCATGGCTCCCCGCACGACCCCGCGCAGGGCCCGGCGTTCGAGGGCGCCCTGGCGGGGCGGGACGCGTGGGCGGCGGTGCGGGCCGCCGACCCCTACGGAGACGACCTGCAACTGGCCCTGCACACCTGCTTCGAGCTGCACTACCGCGGGTTCGCGGGCGTCGACCCGGACTGGGAGTGGGACCCGGATCTGCTGCGGCTGCGCCGGGCGATGGAGGAGGCGTTCCTGGCGGCGCTGCGCCGCGACGTCCCCGGCGGGGCCGACGTGGACGCCGCGCTCGCCGGGCTGCTGACCGAGCCGGTCGACGCGTCCGGCGTCACCCACCACCTGCGCGGCGAGGGGGAGTGGTGGCAGCTGCTGGAGCACGCGGCGCTGCGGTCGGTGTACCACCTCAAGGAGGCCGACCCGCACGCCTGGGTGATCCCGCGGCTGCGGGGCCGCGCCAAGACGGCCCTGGTCGCCGTCGAGCACGACGAGTTCGGCGGCGGCCGCCCCGAGATGATCCACCAGGGCCTGTACGCGGGCCTGCTCGACGACCTGGGCCTGGACCCCTCCTACGGCGCCTACGTGGACGCGGCGCCCGCGGTGATGCTGGCGACGGTGAACATGATGTCGCTGTTCGGGCTGCGGCGCTCGCTGCGCGCCGCGCTGGTGGGCCACTTCGCCGCGGCCGAGATCACCACCGCGCCGTCCGCGCGGCGGATGGCGCGGGCGCTGGAGCGGCTGGGCGCCGGGCCCCGCGCCGTGCTGTTCTACACCGAGCACATCGAGGCCGACGCCGTCCACGAGCAGGTCCTGCGCCACGACGTGATCGGCGGGCTGCTGGAGCAGGAGCCGGAGCTGGCGGGGGACGTGGTCCTCGGCGTGCAGGCCACCTGCCTGCTGGAGGACCGCCTGGCCGCGCACCTGCTGGAGCACTGGCGGGGCCGCCCGCCGCGCTCGGCGCTGCGCCACCCCCCGCCCGGCTTCCCCGCCGGGCCGGTGAGCGGCCCCGCGAACGGTCCTGTGTCCGGTTCGGTGAGCGGCGAGTGAGGGGGACGGGGATGCTGCTGCTGAGAACTCCGGGGGTGTACCGCCCCCAGTCCGACACCCACCTGCTCGCCGGCGCGCTGCGCACGGCCGGCGTCCCGCGGGGCGCGCGGGTCCTGGAGCTGGGCACCGGGACGGGCGCGGTCGCGATGGCCGCCGCCCGCGAGGGCTGCCGCGTCGTCGCGGTCGACGTGTCCGCGCAGGCGGTGCTGACCGCGCGGCTGAACGCGCTGGTGCGGGGCCTGCCGGTCCGCGTCCTGCGCGGCGACCTGTTCGCCCCGGTCGCCGGCGAGCGGTTCGACGTGATCGTCGCCAACCCCCCGTACGTGGCGGGCGCCGCCGACCCCGCGACCGTGCGGGGACGGGCCCGCGCCTGGGAGGCCGGCCCCGGCGGCCGCGCCCTGCTGGACCGCATCTGCGCCGGGGCGCCGCGGCACCTGACGCCCTCGGGCACGCTGCTGCTGGTGCACTCCGCGCTGAACGGGGTCGCGGCCACGCTGGTGTCGCTGCGCAGCGCCGGGATGCGCGCGTCGGTGGTCGCGCGGCACCACGAGCCGCTCGGCCCGGTGATGCGCGCCCGCGCCGACCTGCTCCGGGCTCAGGGGCTGCTGCCCCCGGGCCAGGCGCACGAGGAACTCGTCGTCATCCGCGCCGACCGCGTCCAGGACACCGCCGAGACCGGCGGGGAACCCGCGGGCGGGCACTCCGCGGACGAGGGGAGCGGAGGTGAGGCCGATGGCCGCCGCGCCGCGTGACACCGCCACGGTGGAAGGTTCCGCCGGGCCGCGGGGGGCGGCCGCGCGGCGGGTGCGGATGGTGCCGGGCGGGCCCGTCCTGGTGGAGGGCCCGGTCGAGGTGGTCCTGGAGGACGGGCGGACCGTGACCTCCGACCGGTTCCTGGTGGCGCTGTGCGCGTGCCGCCGCAGCCGCTCCTACCCGTTCTGCGACACCAGCCACCGCCGCCGCGTCCGCACCGGCGACCAGGACGGCGACGACAGCGGCTCAGGCGACAGCGGCTCGGGCGTCTGACGGGCGACGCGAGCCGCCCCCGCCCCGGCAGGTAGCGGGACGGGGGCCTGTC
>NZ_SMKB01000144.1:0-18535 GCF_004348575.1 Actinomadura sp. 7K534 | reverse complement strand
GCCCCTCACCGCCCCCGCTACCGGACAAGGTCTGGATCAACCCGCCACCCCAACCCCAGACCGACAACAAGCCACAAACCACCCACGTGGCCTGACGTCTCATCCGGTTTGACAGGTTCCGGCGGGGCCGACTTGCCGGTAAAGGGCATGCTCGTCGAGCAGCAGTACAAAGAGCGTCGGGGGAGTTCCGTCGTCCCTGGTGAGGATGGACTGGCGTCGCAGGCGGAGGTCTATCGCCTCCTGGTTGCCCTTCAGTAGGACCGACATGTATGCCGGGGTCTGCAACAGCCCTGGGATCACGCCGTGCTCCCAGCAGACCAGCATTACTGCATCGCCCTCTATCTGTGGCCAGTCGAACCAGACGGGCACAGGGTGACCGTCCTTGTTCAGGTCCTCCCACAGAGCGATCAGCGCTCCGCCTGCCTCCAGGTGGTCGTCCACGATCTCTACGAAGGGCCGTGTGGCGCGCTTCTTTCCCGCCTCGATACGGCTCACCTGCGCAGGGCTGACCTTTGTGAGATGAGCGATCGTCTCCTGCTTGATGCCCTTGGCCTCCCGCAGCCGACGCATCTGCCGGCCGAAGGCAATAAGCGCAGCTGACTCCCTGGGGCGCTGCCGTCGTACCGCCGCCATGATCGCTTTTCCCCTCCCGGCAACTTACTGCCTGATGCGGCTTCTTACCGCTCGACGCCACTTGAGGACGGCAAGACGAACGGTAGCCCAGATAGTGGCTCAATGTGTGCTGTACGCCACACACAGTGAGGAGAGGGTGATGGGCTGCGCAGCGGAGAACGAGATGGTGGTGAAGCAGGACCTCAAGGCGGTCGCGGAGGTGCGACGGTTCGTGCGGCTGGTCGCCGGTCAGTGGGGCATGGACGACTTCGTCCCGTGCCTGGTGGCGAGTGAGCTGGTCACCAATGCCCTGCAACATGCGGCGTCGGCGGCGGACGAGGAGGTGATCTTGCGGCTGAGTCGCACCGAGGACGACGCCCTATGGATGGAGGTCCAGGACGCCGGTTGCGACCTACCGCACCTGCTGGCGGCCGATAGGTCCAGTGAGACGGGCCGCGGCCTGTTCATCGTCGACCAGTTCGCGCGCTGCTGGGGCATCCGTGCCCTGGCCGACAATGTCGGGAAGGTCGTCTTCGCGGTCATCGACCGCACGTGAACGATCACGGAGGGCGCATCCCTGCTCTGCCCCCGGCTACCTGGCCTTGTCCCACCGAGGGTTGTGACGCATCTGAGTCGAGTCACATCGGTGAGCCCCGACGGGAAGACGCAGGGGTTCTGTGACCATCTGCGAGCCGAGATCCGGCGGGGGTGTGGGCACTCTCGGCGGGCTCGCGCCGACCGGACTGAGTGAACCGGAAGGCTCTGAAGTGCTTCTGCAACCTACGTCGGGCCTCTAAGGTCAGCATCGCTGATGCTTTTGAGCTACAGCACGCCACACCGATGCTTAAAGTAGCGGGCGGGTGCGGGATGAGAGAGGCTGGACGCAGACGGTTAAACCGGCTGTTGACGCACTCGGCAAGTCTGGACGGAGAGGAGAGCCCTTCATGGTCCCAGCGGGTGCTTGGTCTCGGGTAAGCCGGGGCGACTGCCTCTCTTAATACAGCCCGGTAGTGAGTCGAACCCGAAGGTCTCGCCGGTTCCGCTGACGCGGGGCAAGAAATGGAAAACGCAAGCGTTATCAGCTGCGGACCGGGCGCGGTCCACAGCAGGTGGACGGGATCGGGCGCGATCCCGGGTCAGGAGGCTGATGGTCGAAGACAGCAGTGCCGAGTTCGCGTCGAGCGTGGCGAAGCGGCGCAACCGCCGAGCCCGTAGCGAGTCGAAGCGAAGGCGGGTGTTGTACATCCTGCTCTCGGACGACGAATACGGGGCGCTGGTGAGGGCGGCGGAGCGGGAGCACCTGGCGACTGCGGCGTGGGCGGCGCTGACGCTGCTGGCCGCGGCGGATGGGACGCCGCGAGCAGAGCACAACCAGGTGCGTGAGGCACTGCAGGCCGTCATGCAGGCACGTGGTCAGGCGCAGCGGATCGGCGTCAATCTCAACCAGGCGGTCGCCGCGCTGAACTCGGGTGAGGTGTCGTCGACGATCCAATGGTACGCCCGCGCCGCCGCGCAGACGGTCCGCAAGCTGGACGATCTGGCCGACGAGCTGCGAAGGCGGCTGCCATGACAGCGCCCACCACCGCCCTGGAACTCACGGCACCGAGCATCCCAGGGTGATCGGGAAGGTTTTACGTGGTGTCCGGGTCCAAGGGCTGCTCCGTTACCTCTACGGTCCGGGCGCCAACGGCGAGCATCACGATCCGCATATCGTGGCGGGCTTCGGGGACACGGGAGCCTTGGAGCCGGTGGTGGGCGCCGATGGCAGCCGCGACTTTCGCCATCTGGAGGGGGTGCTGACTCAGCCGCTGGCGCTGCTGGGTGAACGCAACTACCGCAAGCCCGTCTGGCACTGCGCAGTCCGGGCCGCTCCAGAGGACCCGGTCTTGACCGATGGGCAATGGGCGCAGATCGCGGCCGAGATCATGCACCGGACGGGCATGGCTCCGGCAGGGGACGTGGACGCCGTCCGTTGGATCGCCGTCCGGCACGCTGACGACCACGTCCATATCGTGGCCACGCTGGCGCGGCCGGACGGCATTCGTCCGGAGGTCTGGAACGACGGATACCGGGTCCGTGACGCCTGCCGGGTCGTGGAGGAGCGCTTCGGTCTGCGGTCCACGGCGCCGGCGGACCGGACGGCGGCGCGGCGGCCCAAACGCGGTGAGACCGAGAAGGCACTCCGCCGTGGTCAGCCAGTGCCGTCCCGCACCCTCCTACGACAGAAGGTCCAGACGGCGGCCGCAGGCGCCGACAGCGAAAGGGAGTTTTTCGAGCGCCTCCGCGCAGATGGTGTCCTGGTGCGGCAGCGGTTCAGCCAGCGGACAGCCGGTGAGATGACCGGGTATGCGGTGGCCGCTCCCGGCGATGTGAACGCGGACGGGCAGCCGGTCTGGTACGGGGGAGCCAAGCTCGCCGCCGACCTCACACTGCCCAAACTCCGCCACCGCTGGGCAGGTGCGGATAGCTCCGTCCGCGACTCGTCCGCCATCCGCCGACTGGACGGACGGCACCTGTCCCCGCGGACGAAGCAGGCCGTGCTGCGGACGACCGTCCGCCGCGCCGCCGACGAAGCCCGGACGACCACCGAGTTCCTAGACCAACTCCAGGACCGCGGCCTCCTGCTCAAGATCCGCTACAGCCAGCAGGTCTCCGGTCAGATCACCGGCTATGCCGTCGCGCTTCCCACCGAGCCCGCCGACGAAGAACCGGCCTGGTATTCAGGAAGCCGCCTTGCCGACGACCTTTCGCTTACGCGCCTCCAGCAACAGTGGGCATCACCCACCGCGTGCTACGTACCGTCCACTGGCCACAATGACCTGACCGCTGAGGAACGACAGGCGTTCTACGACGACGCGGCCCGCGCCGCCGCCTACGCCACCGCCCAGATCCGACGTCATCTGGCGGTCAACCCGTACGCGGCCCAGGACGCCTGCTGGGCCGCCTCCGATGCCCTCCACACCGCCGCCCAGGCCACCGGCAACCAGCACTTACGCCGCGCTGCCCACACCTACGACCGCGCGGCCCGCGCACCCCACGGGCGCCTTCCGCGGCCCACCCCAGCTGGCAACGCCCTACGCACCGCAGCCCGGCTCCTTGCGCTCACCGGCTCGGTGCAGAACCGGGCGACGGTGTCGGCCCTGATGCTCGTCGCCAACCTCATTACCCTGCTCGACACCATCGCCGAACTGCGCCGACTTCAACACCGCCAGGCTCAAGCCGACGCCGCCCGAAAGGCCGCCGCACAAGTTCGCGAAGTGAAACTCGCCGAACCCGCCAACACGCCGCAACCGACCACACAGGCGGCTATGCCCTCGCAAGCACGCCTGGCCATGGCCGGCTTCCCCAACCCGTGGGCGCCACTACCCACGACCTCCGGCAGACCCGCGCCATCTAGCCCCTCGGCACCACCGCGCCCAGGCCGACAGCGCCGGTAACAGTTGCCACTGGGAAGACCTCGCCTATTGCTAAGCACCGAGACACGGAGGCATCTGAATGCAGACCATGCGATACGAAGACCTCGACGCACTTCCCACGGTCGTCAGCATCATGACCGCAGCCCGTGCCCTGGGAGTATCCCTCACATACGCCTACGACCTGGCCAAACGCGGCGACTTCCCATGCCGCATCATCCGAATCGGCAACACCTACCGAGTGCCGACCGCAGAACTCCGCAAGCTGCTCGGCGTGACATAGGCCGACCGGGAGCTGCCGAGAGCCGCGCACCCCAGGATGCCGACGATGAGACTCGGCATCCCGGGGGCCGGTGCTTCACCTCAGTGAGAGGGCAGTCAAGCCTGGCGTTGCGACGATCTACTAACGGGTACGTTAGCGGATGATCTTGCTCGGATCGGTCTTGGGCGGGCCAGTAGGGCGGCTCAGCAGGCTCCTGGGGCTTGAGCTTGAGTGTAAGTTCAGCCGAGTTTTGGGGTGGCGCGGTCGATGATGGGGGCGAGGTCCAGGCCGGGTGGGAGGGTGCCGAAGGCGGCTCCCCAGTCGCCCGCGAGGCGGGATGCGCAGAAGGCGTCGGCGACGGCCGGGTGGCCGTGCCTGACCAGCAACGATGCCTGGAGGACGAGAGCCAGGCGCTCGGCGACGCGGCGGGCGCGGAGTTCGATCGTTGCGGTGTCGGTGAAGGCGTCCTTGGCGTCCTGGACGGCTGCGTCCAGGCGCTTGTCGGCTCCTCGGGCGAGGTCGACCTCGCCGAAGAACGCGTCCAGGGTCTGCGGCTCGCGTAGGATCGCGCGGAGGAGATCGAGTGCCGCGATGTTGCCGGAGCCCTCCCAGATTGAGTTCAGGGGGGATTCGCGGAAGAGGCGGGGCATGCCCGACTCCTCCACGTAGCCGTTGCCGCCCAGGCATTCGAGGGACTCGGCGGCGTGGGCGGGCCAGCGTTTGGTGATCCAGTACTTGCTGACCGCTAGGCCGAGGCGCTTGAACGCCGTCTCGGTGTCGTCCCCGCGCACCGAGCGGTCCGTCGCGCCCGCCAGGCGAAGCATCGTGATCGTGGCGGCCTCCGACTCGATGGCCAGGTCCGCGAGGACGTTGCGCATCAGCGGCTGGTCGATGAGGTAGGCGCCGAACGCCTTGCGGTGGGCGGCGTGGTGGGCGGCGGCCGTGACGCCGTGCCGCATCCCCGCCGCGGCGCCGATCACGCAGTCCAGCCGGGTCATGTTGACCATCTCGATGATGGTCGGCACGCCGCGGCCCTCGTCGCCGACCCGCCAGGCGACCGCGTTCTCGTACTCGACCTCCGAGGACGCGTTGGACTTGTTGCCGAGCTTGTCCTTCAGCCGCATCAGCCGCATCGGGTTCAGCTCGCCGTCCGGCAGGACGCGCGGGACCATGAAGCAGGTGAGGCCGCCCGGCGCCTGGGCCAGCGTGAGGAAGACGTCGCACATCGGGGCGCTGGTGAACCACTTGTGGCCGACGAGGCGGTAGGTGCCGTCCGGGTGCGGGGTCGCCTCGGTGGTGTTGGCGCGGACGTCCGAGCCGCCCTGCTTCTCCGTCATCGACATGCCGGCGAGCAGCGCGTTCTTCGTCAGCGGGGCGCGCAGCCCGTAGTCGTACTCGCGCTTGGCGAGGAGCGGCTCGTACTGCGCCGCCAGCTCGGGGGACCGCCGCAGGGCCGGGACGGCCGCGTACGTCATCGAGATCGGGCAGCCGTGGCCCGCGTCCACCCGCCAGGTGTAGAACTTGGCGGCCCGCGCGACGTGGGCGCCGGGACGCGGGTCGGCCCAGGGGGAACCGTGCAGCCCGTGCGTCACCGCGACGTTCATCAGCTCGTGCCAGGCCGGGTGGAACTCGACCTCGTCGATCCGGTGCCCGTACCGGTCGTGGGTGCGCAGGACGGGCGGATGCTCGTTCGCCAGGCGCCCCCACTCCTGCGCCCGCTCCGTGCCCGCGAGCCGGCCGAGCTCGCGCACCTCGGCCTCGGCCCATCCGGCGCCTTCGCGCTCCAGCCCGTCCAGCAGGACCGCCTCGTCGGACACGTCGTGCCCGGCGAGCGGGGGGACCTGATTGAAGACCTCGTGCGTCACCGTGCCGCTCCCGCGCGCTGCTCAGGGGATGTTCACTCCGCTGCCTCGCAGGATACAGAACCCGGTTCGGGCAACCATTGATCCTGCCCGCACCCTGGCCGGAGGTCCATCCTCCTCAAGTGGTGAGGCGATCTCGTCCGCGCGGCGGATTGTCCCGCCCCCGCGGGGGCATACCTTCGGAAGCATGAGTCAGTCCAGTCCGCAGCCTGAGCGGCCGTCACCGTGCCGCCCGCGGGACCGGCGGCAGGACCTGTACCCCGACCGGCCCGGCACCGACGATTCCCTCGACGCGGTCCCCGGGGGCGCGCCGTCACCGGGCGGGCCCGGGGCGGACGCGGTGCGGGCCTCCGACGCCGAGCGGGAGGCCGTCGTCGAGCGGCTGCGGATCGCCTCCGTCGAGGGGCGGCTGACCTTCGAGGAACTGACCGAGCGCAGCGAGGCCGCCTACGCGGCCGTCACCCGCGGCGAACTCGACCGCATCACCGATGACCTGCCCGGCATGGGCGCACCCGGCGCGAACCCGGCGCCCCGCCAGGTCCAGCGCAAGTTCAGCGCCGTGATGGGCGACTGCAAGGAGCGCATCGTCGGCCGCATCGACGGCCCGCTGGAGGCCCTGGCGGTCATGGGCGACGTCGAGCTCGACCTGCGCGGCGCCCAGGTGCCCACAGGGGAGATCAGCATCTCCGCTACTGCCGTGATGGGCGACGTGAAGATCATCGTCCCGGACGGCGTCAGCGTGGTGCTGTCCGGCCACGCGTTCCTCGGCGACCGCAAGGTCAACGTCCGCGAACCCCAGCGGGGCGCGCGCGTGCCCGTCGTCAAGGTCACCGCCCACGCCGTCATGGGGGACATCAAGATCGTCGACGACGAGCACCACGCACCGTTCCGCCGCGCCCTGACGGACTGGTGGCGCGACCGCGACGACCGCCGCCCGCCCCGCTAGCGGGAGTCGTCGTGGCGTTCGGCCTCCCGGACGCCCTCCTCGTCGGGCGGAAGGGTGTCCGGGTGCTCTACTTCCACGCCCGGCGTGCCCGTGCCGCTGGTCGCCTCCGGGGCCGGGACGGTGCGGCCCCGGGCGTCGGAGCGCTCGTTGACCGGCGCGAAGTCGCGGTCGTGGGTCTCTTCCGGCTCGTGTCCGAGATCTTCCCGTCTCATGGGAGGCCGCATACCCGCCCTCCCGCGCGTCGAACGCCCCCGGGCGGACCGGCGCCTCAGACCGCCGTGGCGGCGGAGGACGCGACGAGCGCCTTGTCGTACCGGCGGACGATCAGGTGGGCGACCTCCGGGGCCGCGCCGAGGACGGGCGAGACAGCCGCCGCGCCGGCGGCGAGCGCCGCGTTCCTGACCTTGTCGGCGAAGTACCCCGGTGCCAGGAAGTACGACGCCACGGCGACGCGGGGAGCGCCCGCGTCCAGCAGGGCTGTCACCGCCTCGGCCGGTCCGGGGGCGGCGGCGGACGCGTAGGCGGGGACCACGTCCCACCAGCCGCGCGGCCGCCACTCGCGGGCGAGCCGCGCGATGGTCGCGTTGGCGGACGCGTCGCTGGAACCCGCCGAGACGAGGACGACGGCCGTGTCCGGGTCGCCGGGCTCCACCTCGGCTTCGGCCAGGCGGCGCTCCAGGGCGTCCATCAGCAGCGGATGCGGACCCAGCGTCCCGGCCGTGCGGAGCCGCAGCCGGGGGTGCCGCCCGCGCACCCGGTTCAGGACGCCCGGGATGTCGGTCTTGCTGTGGTAGGCGGCGGTGAGCAGGAGCGGCAGCACGACCGTGTCCTCCGCGCCGTCGCGGGCGAGGCCGTCCAGGACGCGGTCGGGCGCGGGCGGGCCGTGGTCGAGGAACGACGCGTGGACCGGGACGTCCGGGCGCCGGTCCCGGACGGCGCCGAGCAGCTCCGCGACGGTCGCGGCGGCCCGGGGGTCGCGGCTGCCGTGGGCGACCGCGACCATCGGCGCCGCCGGACGGCTCACAGGTGGATTCCGCACTCGACCTTGCCCATTCCGGCCCAGCGGCCGCTGCGGGGGTCCTCGCCGGGCGCGACCGGGCTCGTGCACGGCGCGCAGCCGATCGACGGGTACCCGTCGTAGTGCAGGGGGTTGACGAGCACCCCGTTGTCCTCGATGTAGTTGTCCATGTCCTCCTGGGTCCAGTCCAGGATCGGGTTCACCTTGACCATCCCGCGCCTGCGGTCCCACTCGACGACGCGGCGGTCGCGGCGGGTCGCGGTCTCGTCCCGGCGGATGCCGCTGAACCACGCCATGTAGCCCTCCAGCGCGCGGCCGAGCGGCTCGACCTTGCGCAGGTGGCAGCACAGGTCGGGGTTGCGGCCGAACAGCCGCGGGCCGAGGGCGGCCTCCTGCTCCTCGACCGTGCGCGACGGGACGGCGTTGACGACGTTCACCGGGTAGACGGCCTCGACCGCGTCCCGGGTGCCGATCGTCTCGGCGAAGTGGTAGCCGGTGTCGACGAACAGCACGTCTATGCCGGGCTTCACCTTCGACACGAGGTGGATCAGCGCCGCGTCCGACATGGACGAGGTGAGGCAGATGCGGTCGCCGAACGTGGCGGCGGCCCAGCGGATGATCTCCAGCGTGGGCGCGCCGTCCAGCGCGGCGGAGGCGGATTCGACGATGTCTTCCAGGTCAAGGGTAGGTCTGTCGGTCTCCAGGAGGGTCACCGAGGGATCTCCTTGCTCGCGGTGCCGGGGACGCCGACGCCGAGGAATTTCAACGTGAAGGAACGGACGCAGTCGGGGCAGTACCACGAGCCGTGCTCCTCGCGCGGCTCGAGGTGCTCTTCTCCGCAGTAGGGGCAGTAGAACGGCGCCATGCGCTCGCCGCGCGGGGCCGCCCCCGGGGACGCAGCGCTCACTTGAGGTCCGCTTCGTCGGCGCGCTGCACCCACTCCGCGAACGTCTCGCCCTCGTCGCGCTGCTTGTCGTAGGCGCGGACGACGCGTTCGACGTAGTCGGTCAGCCCCGCCGAGGTGGTCTTCAGCCCGCGGACCTTCTTGCCGAACGTCGCGCCGAGCTGCCCGCCGAGGTGGATCTGGAAGCCCTCGACCTGGTCGCCGTTCTCGTCCACGACGAGCTGGCCCTTCAGGCCGATGTCGCCGACCTGGATGCGGGCGCAGGCGTTCGGGCAGCCGTTGACGTTGATGGTCAGCGGCTGGTCGAAGTCGGGGAGCCGCTCCTCCAGCTCGTCGATCAGGTCCATGGCGCGCTGCTTGGTGTCGACGATCGCGAGCTTGCAGTACTCGATGCCGGTGCACGCCATCGTGTGCCGCCGGAACGTGGACGGGCGGACCTGCAGGTCGTGCTCGGCCAGCTCGTCGGCGAGCGCCTCGGTGTTCTCCTCCGGGACGTCCAAGATCACCATCTTCTGCTCGATGGTGGTCCGCACCCGGCCGGAGCCGTAGCGGTCGGCCAGCTCGCCGATGACGCCGAGGATCTCGCCGCTCACCCGGCCGGCGCGCGGCGCGAACCCGACGTAGAAGTTGCCGTCCTGCTGCGGGCGGATCCCGACGTGGTCGCGGCTGGCGAGCGGCGCGGCGGGCTCGGGGCCGTCCGGCAGCGCGTACCCGAGGTACTCCTTCTCCAGCACCTCGCGGAACTTCGCGGCGCCCCAGTCCTTCACCAGGAACTTCAGGCGGGCGCGGCTGCGCAGGCGCCGGTAGCCGTAGTCGCGGAAGATCGAGGTCACGCCGTGCCAGACCTCGGTGGCCTGCTCCGGCCGGACGAACACGCCGAGGCTCTGCGCGAACATCGGGTTGGTGGACAGCCCGCCGCCGACGAACACCTGGTAGCCGGTCTCGCCCTCCTCGTTCACCACGCCCACGTAGGCGATGTCGTTGATCTCGTGGACGGTGCAGTGCGAGGTGCAGCCCGACAGGGCCGTCTTGTACTTGCGCGGCAGGTTCGAGAACTCGGGGGAGCCGATGTAGCGGTCGTGGATGTCGCGCAGCTGCGGGGTCGCGTCGATGACCTCGTCGGCCGCGATGCCGGCCAGCGGGCAGCCGATGATGGTGCGCGGGACGTCGCCGCACGCCTCCATCGTGTGCAGGCCGACCGCTTCGAGGGCCTCCCAGATCGCGGGGACGTCCTCGATCCGCACCCAGTGCAGCTGGACGTTCTGCCGGTCGGTGATGTCGGCGGTGCCGCGGGCGTACCGGGTCGAGATGTCGGCGATGGTGCGCAGCTGCGGGCCGCTCAGCTGACCGCCGTCGATCCGGACCCGCATCATGAAGTAGCGGTCCTCGAGCTCCTCGTCCTCCAGCGCGCCGGTCCTGCCGCCGTCGATGCCGGGCTTGCGCTGCGTGTACAGGCCCATCCAGCGGAAGCGGCCGCGCAGGTCGGCGGGGTCGATCGAGTCGAAGCCGGTCTTGGAGTAGATGTCGATGATGCGCTGTCGGACGTTCAGGCCGTCGTCGTTCTTCTTGTTCTCTTCGTTCTTGTTGAGCGGTTCGCGGTAGCCCAGGGCCCACTGGCCCTCGGCCTTCTTGCGTTTGATCGCGGGTGGCACGGCGCGCGTCCTCGTCTGTGGTCGTGAGGGACGCGTAGCGCACCGGCAGTCTGAGGCAGCCGGCTCGACGCTGAGCAGGGTGATGTCAAAGGTGACGCCGATGCGCCACGCGCCCGGCTGAGCAGGGGCTGCGTGGTCGGGGCGTCACCGACAGATCGCGCTGCGGACGCGCAGGAAGTCCACGTGCCGGCGCTTGGCCAGCAACGGGTCCGCAGCAGTCATACCTGAACCATGACACGCGGTCTCGTGGGCTGTCCAGTTACGTCCGGCATGCGGACGGGTGACATGCGTCATCCCTGCCGCCTCCAGTTCACCGGAGGCTCGCCCTCGTCACCGGACGGCGGGGTGCCGGCCGAGCCGTCGGCGCGGACGCCGCGGCGCCCGCGCCCCGGCGTGGCCGGAGCGCGACGGTGCTGGCAGTCGCACCACGAGCCGCCACGGCACTCCCCGTGGCGGTGGTCTCGGCACGACTGGCAGATCATGTCTCTATTGTCACCCATGAAGGCCGATGCCCGGTTCATCGGAAATGATCATGATTCGGATGACGTTCCCGGTCGTCGAAGCGGGTATGAGCCAGGGGATGCGCAGGGGACGGGCCACGCGCCCGCGCGACGGAAGGGCTGGGGAGGCGGTCGCGACGCGTCGCGACGCGCAGGGCACCGAAATGGGCGAGGGGACATGTTCCGGACCCGCAACGCTCTACGGTGGGGCGGTGTGACCACCGTCTCCGACGCCGAGGGCGTCCCGCCGCGCGGGGACTCCGACCACGACGAGGGCCAGGGCAGGGGCCAGGGAGAGGGCCGAGGCGCCCCGGCCCCGGGCGTCGTCGACCCACCCGAGGACCCACCCGAGGACCCGGCCGGGAACCCGCCCGAGAATCCCGCCGGGAACGCGGACGACGGCCCCGGTGCGACCGTCGCGAAGGCGCAGGGGAGTGGCGCGGAGCCGGCGCAGGGCATCGCCGCCCGGATGCGCGAACGCGCCCGTGCCGGGATCGGCGCCGCGCCCGGAGTCGCCTGGACGCTGACCAAGGGCACCGCGGCCGGGGCGTTCCGCTACCGGGTGACCGGGCTGGCGGCCGAGGCCGCGTTCTTCGCGCTGCTGTCCCTGCCGCCGCTGGTCATCGGGCTGATCGGCACGATGGGGCACCTGCGCGGGATGTTCCAGCCCGGCACCGTCACCGAGATCCGCACCTGGGTCATCGACCAGGCCCGCACGGTGCTGACCGGCCCGGCGGTCGACACGGTCGTCGTCCCGCTGCTCGACGACGTGATCCGCGGCGGGAGCCCGGACATCGTGTCGCTGAGCTTCCTCCTGTCGCTGTGGGCGGGCTCGCGGGCGACGAACGTCTACATCGACACGATCAGCATCGCCTACGGGCTGTCCGGCATCCGCGGCGTGATCCGCACCCGGCTGCGCGCGTTCTTCCTGTACCTGATCGGACTGCTGGTCTTCCTGATCGTCATCCCGCTGCTGGTGGCGGGGCCCGCGCTGGTGCAGCAGGCGCTGCCGGAGAGCGCCGGGCTCGTGCAGGCGCTCTACTGGCCGGTCGTGGTGACGCTGTCGATCGTGTTCCTCGCGACGCTGTACCACCTGAGCGTCCCGGTGCGGACGCCCTGGCGCCGGGACCTGCCGGGAGCCGTGCTCGCGCTGCTCATCTGGATCGTCGGCAGCTTCGGCCTGCGGATCTTCCTGGCCGGGTCGCTGAGCGGGGTGTCGGTGTACGGGTCGCTGTCGGCCGCCATCGCCGTCCTCGCCTGGCTGTACGTGGCGGCGCTCGCGGTGCTGATCGGGGCCGCGCTGAACGCCGAGATCGACCGGCTGTGGCCGACCGCCGACACCGCGCGGGCGAGGGCCGTCCGTGACGCGCGGGGCGACGAGCCGGAGCCCGGTGAGGACACGGAGTAAAAAGAACCGCCCGTGAGGTCCTGATAAGGCAAAACATGTCGTAACCTCGCCTGACATGACCCCCCGAGAGGAGACCGGCCGGCTCCGGACCGTGACCGGCATGATCGCGACGTCCGAGGTCACCGGGCCGGTGCTGTCCCACGAGCACCTGCAGCTGGACCTGCGCTGGGCGGCGCGCCCGAAGCTCGTCGAGTCCGATCCGGGCCGCGTGCTGGACGAGGAGAAGACCGTCCAGCGGGAGCTGAACGCGCTGCGCAAGGAGCACGGGCTCGGCCTGGTCGTCGACCTCACCTGCTCCGGCATGGGGCGCAACGCCGCCGCCCTCGCCCGCATCAGCGCGGGCGCCCGGGTGGCCGTGGTCGCCGGGACGGGCGTGTTCACCGAGCCGTTCCACCCCGCGTTCGTCCGCGAGACCCTCGCGGCCGGCACCGGGCCGGGTCATTCTGGGGGGACGACCCCCCAGCCCCCCCGGCAAGGGCTGGAGGGCACGACGGGTGTGGAGCGCCTGGCCGAGCGGCTGCTCGCGGAGGTCGGCTTCGGCATGGACGGCACCAACGCCCTGCCGGGCGTCATCGGCGAGATCGGCACGTGGGGCGAGGCGCCGACCGAGACCGAGGAGCTGTGCCTGCGCGCAGCCGCCCGCGCCGCCCGCTACTCCGGGCTGTCGGTGGCGACCTACGGCCGGGCGGGCCTCGCCCAGCTGGAGATCCTCACCGCCGCCGGGCTCGCCCCGGACCGGGTCGCGGTCGGCCAGCAGGACCGGGTCGACGACCCCGGCCAGCACCGCAAGATCGCCGAGACGGGGGGCTACGTCTCGTTCGGCACGCTCGGCCTCGCGGGGGAGGACCACGCGGCGGTCGGCGCCCGGGTCCGCTCCGTCATGGACCTGCTGGAGGCCGGGCACGCCTCCCGGGTGCTGCTGAGCACCGGCATCTCCCGGCGGGCCCAGCTCACCCGCTACGGCGCCGCCGGCTTCGGGTACCTGTTCGACACGTTCCTGCCCGCGCTGCGCGCGGCCGGTGCCGACGACGCCACCCTCCAGACGATCATGCGCGACAACCCGCTCCGCTGGCTCACCGGCTCCTAGACGGCCGGTCACGTCCGCGCCGCACCGCCCAGGGCCGCAGGATAGCCCTGGGCGGTCTCTCGTTCGCCCGTAAGCGGCGCTGTACGCGCCTGTAAGGGCCGTGGAGTGGGTAGGGGTGACCCCGGGAAGGGGGTTGCGCCATGTCCTGGAACAGATCCGTACGCGGCGACCTCCGGCAGAGCGAGAGCGTCCGGCTCCCCTACACCGACCGGGCCGAGGCGGGCCGGGTGCTCGCCGAGCGGCTCGCCCCGATGGGCCTGGAGGGCGCGGCCGTCCTCGCCCTGCCGCGGGGCGGCGTGCCCGTCGGCTACGAGATCGCGCGGCGGCTGGGCTCGCGGCTCGACGTCCTGGTGACCCGCAAGATCGGATACCCGCCGCAGCCGGAGCTGGGCGTCGGCGCGATCGCCGAGGGCGGCGCGCCGGTGTTCGACGCCGGGCTGCTGCAGCGGCTGGGGCTGCGCGAGCAGGACCTGGCGGCGACGGTCGCCGCCGAGCGCGCCGAACTGGGCCGCCGGGTCGAGGTCTACCGGCGCGGTCGGCCGCTGCCGGAGATCACCGGCCGGCCGGTGATCGTGGTGGACGACGGCCTGGCCACCGGAGGCACCGCGCGGGCCGCCGTGCGGGCGCTGCGCGAGCGCGGGCCGTCCCGGCTGGTCCTGGCGGTGCCGGTGGGCGCCGCGGAGACCGTCGGCGGCCTGGACGCCGAGGTGGACGACCTGGTCGTGCCGGCCGCGCCGTGGGAGTTCCGCGCCGTCGGCCAGTGGTACCGCGACTTCGAGCAGCTCACCGACGACGACGTGATCGCCTGGCTGGACCGCGCGGCGCGGACCCGCGAGACGGGCTGACGCCGCGCGGAAATTGGTGCGGCGACTTTTTGAAAAATGGCCGCGCCGCGGGGACGCTTGCGGTAAAAGCGCCGTTCGCTGGAAAGTCGGGGAGCGATCTGAGTCACAGCGGCCGCATCCGCGGGTGAAGTGTCCGGTTCCCGGGCGGACGGACCGGGTCCGGGCAACGCAAACGGCCCCGCGGAGCGGGGCCGTGACGTTTTTCTCGGTGGCGTGCCGGGGTTCGCGATGGGAGCGTTCTGGCGGCCTGCGTACTCGGCTAGGCGGCGTTGGCGCGACGCATCCGGCGACGGCGCTCGGACGCGCGCTCGTCTTCGTTCAGACCGCCCCACGTGCCGTACTTCTCGGGCCTGGAAACCGCGTAGTCCAGGCACTCCGTGCGGACGGGGCAGCCCATGCAGATCTGCTTCGCCTTGCGCTCGCGGATCTCTCGCTCGGGCTGACGCTCACCGTCGGGACCGAAGAAGAGGACGAGGTCTTCCCCCCGGCACGCCGCGGCGTCCTGCCAGCCCCAGCTGGGACGAGGGAGGTTTGCCTGCCGACGTACCTGAGCCATGGAACACCCACCTTGATTGGTTTCGAACAATTTCAGGACATGGACGCCCGACATCCTTCGGATGACATGAAGCCAGAAGCGCCGAATGGTCCAACGTCCAGAGTTGCCGCTCTGTTCCCCGTCCGGTTGCGCCGGAAACCTGGGGACGTGCGACGGGAGACCCTCGAATGGGGCCTCAGAGAGATTACACGAGTGCCGCCGCGTTGAGAAGGGTGAGTTCCCTAACAACGTAGGTTTTCATGTTCTCTCCGCAGTCCGGCCCGCACGGGGACTGTTGCCGGACGCTCTCGACGATGACCCGGTAACGGCTCTCCTGTACGGCAACGACCGCTTCGTATCGAGATGTTCCCCCAGTGACCGACACCACGGTCACCTCGTCCAGTCCGAGGCGCCCGGTGTGCGCGCGGACGAAGTGCTCCGCGGCCTGCGCCGGCTCCGGCGTCCCGCCGCGCCCGCGCAGCCGGTCCAGGGCGACCTCGCCGCGCAGGTAGGCGTCCGCCGCCGTCACCGCGCGGGATTCGTCCAGGTCGCCGTAGTAGAGCCCGTGGGGAAGACATACCAAATTCGCTGCAAATCGGTCACCGCCGACATGGGTGGTTTCCCAGACGAGGCGCTCGAAACGTGCGGTCAGCGTCCGGGCCAGCGGCGCGCCGGTCCGGGCGCAGCAGGCGTTGCGGCGCCCGTGCGTGCAGACCAGCAGCAGCGGCTCGTCCACCCGCTCCCCGAGACCGGGGGATCGGCCCGCGGCCAGCGCGCCCAGGTCGAGCTCCCGCAGCTCCGCGGGATCGGCCAGTTCCCGGCCCTCGATCCAGACCTCGGTGCCGCGCGAGAACGCGGCGTAGACCTGGACGGGCGGGACGCCGCGGCGCCGTCCCGGCCGGCGGATCAGCTGCGGCCGCACGCCGGCCCGCTGCGCGGCGCGCACGGCCTCGGCGATCGGCTCTGGGCCGGCCAGTTCCTCGACGCGCTCCGGCCACGGGCCCGGCTGCTCGATGAGCAGCCAGGCGCCCGCCTTGACGGTCGCGCTCGCCAGGCACGGCCGCTCCCCGGTGTGGCTGCCGGGGCAGTGCCCGCAGCCGTTGCCGCGCGTCAAGGAGAACCCCCCGTCGATCTTCGTTGATTAGGTAAGGGTAACCTAACGCATGGCGGGCAAACATGGCGGGCCGGATTCGCCGTTCTGGAAGAACCCCGAGGCAGGGCGGTCAGCGCGGGCTCAGCGCAGGGCGGCGCGCGGCAGCAGCGCCTCCGCCGCCGGCAGCGCCGCCGCCCGGTCCGGTGCGACGAGCCCGATCCGGGTGCGGCGGTCCAGCAGGTCGCCGACCTCCAGCGCGCCCTCGTGCCGCACCGCCCAGGCCAGCTCCGCGCCGAGGACCGGCAGCCCCGGGACGACGGGTTCGAGCAGGGTCGGGTCCTCCGCGGCGAGCGCGGTCAGCAGCGGAGCCTCGGTCCCGTACCGCTGGACGAGCCGGGACGGCGCGTCCAGCACGTCCAGGCGGTCCCGCGTGGCCGCGCCGACGAGCGGCAGCCGGGCGGTCCGGCTCGGCGGGGCGTCGAGCCCGGCGGCGCGGGCCGCCGCGTCGACGGCGTCCTGCGCCATCCGCCGGTAGGTGGTGAGCTTGCCGCCGACGATCGTCACGACGCCGCCCGGCGAGGTCAGCACGGCGTGCCGCCGGGAGATGTCGGCGGTGTCGCCGCCCCGGCCGAGGTCCAGCAGGGGCCGCAGCCCGGCGTAGGCGCCGATCACGTCGGCCCGCCGCACGGGGACGTCCAGCGCCGAGCCGAGGATGTCGAGCAGGAACCCGATCTCGCTCTCGGTCGGCTCGGGCACGTCCGGGATCGGCCCGTCGGCCGCCACGTCGGTCAGGCCCACGTAGACGCGGCCGTCGCCCTGCGGCAGCACGAGCAGGAACCGGCTGGTGGAGCCCGGGACCGGGATCTGCATCCCGGCCGTGAGCCCGCGCAGGGTGTCCGCCCCGACCACGATGTGCGTGCCGCGCGACGGACGCAGCCGCACCCCGTCCACCAGGCCGCCCGCCCAGACTCCGGCCGCGTTCACCACCGACCGCGCCCGGACGCCGAACTCCCGGCCGGTCAGCTCGTCGCGGACCTGCGCGCCGTCCCCGGTCAGCGCGACCGCCCGGCAGCGGGTGAGGACGCGGGCGCCGAGCCCGGCGGCGGTCCGGGCGAGCGCGGTGACCAGGCGCGCGTCGTCGGTGAGCTGGCCGTCCCACGACAGCAGGCCGCCGCGCAGCCCGTACGGGCGCAGCGGGGGCGCGAGCCGCAGCGTCTCCACCGCCGACAGCCGGCGCGGGCCGGGCAGCACCGACCGCGGGGTGCGCGCGGAGAGCCGCAGCACGTCGCCCGCGCGCACCGCCGCGGCGACGGCCAGCGCGCCGGAGCGGGGCACGGCCGGGGTCATCGGCATCACGAACGGCAGCGCGCGGACGAGGTGCGGGGCGGTGCGGCGCATGAGGACGCCGCGCTCGACCGCGCTCTCGTACGCCACGTCGACCTGCCCGGACCCCAGGTAGCGCAGGCCGCCGTGGATGAGCTTGGAGCTCCACCGGGACGTGCCGAACGCCAGGTCGTGGGCGTCGATCGCGGCGACCGACAGGCCCCGGGACGCGGCGTCCAGCGCGGCGCCCGCGCCGGTCGCGCCGAGGCCGACGACGAGGACGTCCACCACCTCCCCGGGCAGTTCGGCGAGATCGCGCTCCCGGCGCGCCGCGTTGAGCGAGGTCCCGGAGACCTCGGGGTTCCGTGCTTCGGATTCCGGAGTGTTCACGGCGCGAGCATCCTCTCCAGGATGTGGCGGAGTTCTTCGTCGAAGGCGTCGGAGCCGAGGTCGGGGTCGGTCTCGTCGAGCATCGTCGGCGCCGACAGGACGTAGGACTGGACGACCAGGAGGACCGCCCGCGCCTGCCGGCCCGGATGGTCGCGGCGGATGGTGCCGTCGGCGTGCCCGGCGCGGAGCGCCTCCTCGAACAGCTCCAGGAACACCAGCTGGCTCGCGCCGCAGCGGTCCAGGACGTAGGGGAGCAGCAGCTCCGGGTCCACCTCGATGATCTTGCGGAGCAGCGGGTGGTCGCGGAACGTCCGTACCCCGGTGACCAGGCCCGACACGAACCGGGGCCGGACGGGGCGGCCGTCGTCGGGGGGCTGCAGCGAGTCGCCCAGCCCGACCCACTCGCGGGTCATCAGGTCGGCGACGATCGTGCGGACGTCCGGCCAGCGGCGGTACAGCGTCATCCGCGAGACGCCGGCGCGGCGGGCGATGTCGGTGAGGGTCGTGCGGCGCACGCCGACGGCGAGCACGCAGTCGCGGGCGGCGTCGAGGGAGCGCCTGTCGCCCGTCGCGCGGGCCGTCTACCTGCTGCGTGAGGCGTTCTCGTACGGGATGGCCGTCGCCGACTTCAAGGCCAAGTACGGCGACAAGGCCGTGACCGGGAACATCAACTCGGCCGCCATGA
>NZ_SMKB01000143.1:0-18724 GCF_004348575.1 Actinomadura sp. 7K534 | reverse complement strand
GGCGGGCCGGGTTCGACACGGTCGGGTTCGTCGTCGCGCAGGCGCCCGAGCACGTGGTGGAGAACGAGAAGGCCCTGGCCAAGGCGGGGGACGACCCGAAGAAGCGGCGGAAGGTGCAGCGCAAGAAGCCGCCCGAGGGGTTCGTCGGGTGGGACGAGGACGTCTTCAAGAAGCTGCAGGACGCCGAGCCGGAGATGCTCCGGTCGCGGTTCCAGGTGAGCCACGCGATGCTGCTGTCGGTCATCGCGCGTCCCGGCAACGCGTTCCAGGCCATGAAGCGGCTGCTGACCGACAACCACGAGGAGCCGGCGGCGCGGCGCAGGCACATCTCGCGGGCCATCGCGATCTACCGGTCGCTGCTGGCGGGCGGCGTGGTCGAGGTGCTGCCCGAGCCCGACGACCTCGGCCGCTACGCGCGGATCACCGTCGACCTGCAGGAGGACTTCGCGCTCAACCAGGCGCTGTCGACGTTCGCGCTGGCCACGTTCGAGATCCTGGACCCGGCGTCGCCGTCGTACGCGCTGGACGTGCTGTCGGTGATCGAGGCGACGCTGGACGACCCCCGGCAGATCCTCGCGGCCCAGGTCAACAAGGCGCGGGGCGAGGCCGTCGCCGAGATGAAGGCCGAGGGCATCGAGTACGAGGAGCGGATGGAGCTGCTCCAGGACGTCGACCACCCGAAGCCGCTGGAGGACGAGCTCGACGCCGCGTACGAGATCTACCGGTCCGGGCACCCGTGGGTGGGCGACCATCCGCTGCGCCCGAAGTCGGTCGTGCGGGACATGTACGAGCGCGCGATGACGTTCACCGAGTACATCGGGTTCTACGAGCTGGCCAGGGCGGAGGGCCTCGTCCTGCGCTACCTGTCGGGGGCCTACAAGGCGCTGCAGCAGACCGTCCCGGAGTCGATCAAGACCGACGACCTGATCGACCTCATCGAGTGGCTGGGGGAGCTGGTCCGGCAGGTCGACTCCAGTCTCCTGGACGAGTGGGAGCAGCTCGCGAACCCCGCCGACGAGGACGTGGACGAGCCGATCCAGGAGCGGGTCACGAAGGTGACCGCGAACGCGCGGGCGTTCCGGGTCCTGGTCCGCAACGCGATGTTCCGCCGGGTGGAGCTCGCCGCGCTGGAGAAGTACCGGGAGCTGGGCGAGCTCGACCCGGACTTCGGCGCCGACGCGTGGGCCG
The DNA here is from genome assembly GCF_004348575.1 of Actinomadura sp. 7K534. Taxonomy (NCBI): domain Bacteria; kingdom Bacillati; phylum Actinomycetota; class Actinomycetes; order Streptosporangiales; family Thermomonosporaceae; genus Actinomadura; species Actinomadura sp. 7K534. The sequence continues at coordinate 17,536 of NZ_SMKB01000143.1, read as the reverse complement.
ACGCCATGGACGGGTACTTCGCCGAGCACGACGAGCTGCTCACCGGGCCCGACGCCCGGGGGCCGAAGCTCCTGCAGATCGAGGAGGTTCCGCAGGACGCGCTGTGGCGGGTCCGGCAGGTGTTCGACGACCCGGAGGGGCACCACGACTGGGGGATCAGCGCCGAGGTCGACCTGGCGGGTTCGGACCAGGAGGGCGAGGCAGTGATACGGGTGACCGGCGTGGACAGAATGTAGGGAAGAGCAGGCATTGGCGGAATAGGGAGCTTGGGCATGGTGCAGGTCGCGGTGGCGCAGTTCGCGCCCGGGGTCAACAAGGACGAGAACCTCGCGGCGATCGGCAAGCTGGCGGGGGAGGCGGCCGGACGCGGGGCGAAGGTCGTCGTGTTCCCCGAGTTCGCCATGTTCACCGCGCCGAAGCTGGACGAGCGGTTCGCCGACTCCGCCGAGCCGCTCGACGGCCCGTTCGCCGGCGGGCTCAAGGACGTCGCCCGGCGGCACGGCGTGCATGTCGTCGCGGGGGTGAACGAGCGCCTGGACGAGCCTGGGCGCATCTCCAACACCCTCGTCGCCGCCGGTCCCGGCGGGGACTTCGTCGCCGAGTACCGCAAGATCCACCTGTACGACGCGTTCGGGTATCAGGAGTCGGCGATGGTCCGGCCGGGCGAGATCGGGAACCCGGAGACGTTCACGGTCGAGGGCGTCACGTTCGGCATGCAGACCTGCTACGACGTCCGCTTCCCCGAGGTGACGCGGCGGATCGTGGACGCGGGCGCCGACGTGCTCGCCCTCCCCGCCGCCTGGGTGCCGGGGCCGCTGAAGGAGGACCACTGGCGGACGCTGGCCCGCGCCCGCGCCATCGAGAACACGATCTACGTGGCCGCGGCCGGGCAGTGCGCCCCGACCGGCGCCGGGAACAGCATGCTCGTGGACCCGATGGGCGTGGTCACGGCCGGGCTGGGGGAGAGTCCGGGTGTCGTGGCGGGCGAGGTCTCGCCGGAGCGCGTCGCCGCCGTCCGGGAGAAGAACCCGGCGCTGCGCCTCCGCCGCTTCACGGTCGCGAAGGCCGAATAGGCGCCGTTGTATCGAGGTGGCAACGGTCTTTCTGATTCTCCGTATCCTGCCAGGTGCTTAGCGTGACGATCGGAGGGTGCGCCTCTCCTCCGATCTCCCGCCCGCCGGATTCACCCGCGCCGAGCCCAGGCCGCCCACCCGGACGCACCGGCTCCCACCGCGGGTTCTCTTCGCGGTCGCGTTGGGCGCAGGGCTGGCTCTCGCCGCTGGGCTCGGGGCGATCGCCGCGCCGGCCCGCACGGTGTCGCCCGGCGCGAACACATCCTCGGCCGTGCCGCGCTCCGTGACACCGCCGGCGTCCGCGCCCGCACCGGCGCGGTCCGCCGCGGCGTCCGCGCCCGGCCGGGCGGTGCCCGGACCGGGGGACGCGGCGTCCGCGAGCCGCCCCGCGACGCGGCAGAAGCCGTCCCGCCGGGGGCAGGCCGTCCCGTCGCGCACGCACCGACCGCACCCGAAGGCGCCGCGCACGCCTCGTTCCGCGCCGGTGCCCCGTCCGCGGGGCGCGCGGCCCGCGCGCCCGGCCGTGCCGCCCTGGATCGCCGCCGAGTGCCGCCGCCGCTTCCCGGACGATCCGCGCCGCCGTGCCGCCTGCGCAGCGGCGCTCACCCGGTCCTTCGGCGGCTGATCAGGCCGCCTCGGACGTCAGCAGCCGGTCCAGGCGGGCGCGCAGAGCCCGCACGTCCACCCCCGCCTGCGCCGCGAGCCGCGCCGCCTCGGAACCGTCGTCGTGCAGGACGCCGAGCAGGATGTGGCCCCCGCGGATCTCCTTCTGCTTGAGCCGGATCGCGTGCCGCAGGCTCAGCTCCAGTGCCTTCTTCGCCTCCGGCGTGAAGGGGATGTGGCCGCGCGGGCGCCGCCCGGCGGGGACGTCGAGGGCGCCCTCGCCGAAGGCGTCCTCGGTGGCCGCCCGGACGGCGTCGAGGTCGATGCCGAGGCTCTGCAGCGCCTCGGCGTCGAGGGTTTCGCCGCCGCCGGTGCGGGCGAGCCTCGCGCGCAGGTCGTCTGCGTCCAGTCCGTGCTCGCGGAGCGTGCGGGCCATGGCCTCGTCGCCGCGCAGGACGGAGAGCAGGAGGTGCCCGGAGCCGATGCGCTGGTGCCCCAGGTCGCGTGCCGCCGTCTGCGCGCCGGTGACGGCCGCCCGGGCCTCCTTGGTGAACCGCTCGAACATGGCGCTACTGCTCCTTCCTGAGGCGGCGGCCTCCGCCGTGCTTCTTGTGGACGGCCTGCCGGCTCACGCCGAGGCAGACCGCGATCTCCTGCCAGGACCAGCCCTGGTCGCGGGCGCTCGCGACCTGGAGGGCCTCCAGCCGCTCGGCCAGCTCGCGCAGCGCGCGCACCGCCCGCAGTCCCACGGCGGGGTCCCGGCTGCTCGCCTCCCGGGCGAGCGTCTCTCCATCGCTCATGATGTCAATGTAGGTTGACAGTCGGCCCGTGTCAACCGATGTTGACGTGGAACATGGATTCAGCGGACGGTCACCAGCGTGGTGAGGAGGTCGTCAAGGGTGATCATCCCGGCGATGCCGCCGTCCGAGGCCACGGCCAGGGCGAGATGGCTGTGGTGCGCCTTCAGCGTGGCGACGGCCTCGCCGACCGGCGTCCCCACCGGAATCGCCGGCACCGGGTGCGACAGGGCCCGCGCCGTCGTGTCGAGACCGCGCGCGCGGGCCAGGTAGGCGTCCCGGACGTGCACCATGCGGGCGGCCCGCCTCCCGGAGCCCCGCAGCATCATGCGGAGCCGGCCGGTGCGGGCGGCGGTGTCGATGATCTCCTGCGGCGTCGCCGACGCGGAGACCGACACGATCTCCGCGACGGGGACGACCAGCCCGGACAGCGGGGCGCGCGGCGCGTCCAGCGCGGTCGTGAGCAGCGTCAGCTCGGTGTCCTCGATGAGCCCGAGCCGCCGGGACTCCTCCGCGATGCTGCGCAGCTGCTCCGGTGTGCGCGCCACCTCCTGCGACCAGGCCGGCTGCACCCCGATCGCGCGCAGCATCAGGTTCGTCGAGCCGTTCAGGAGGGCCAGCACCGGGCGGGCCGCGGTGACGAACGCGCGGAACGGCAGCGCCAGCACGGTCGCCGAGCGCTCCGGGTACGTGATCGCCCACGACTTGGGCGCCATCTCGCCGACGACCATGTGCAGGAACGTGACGAACGCGAGTGCGAGGACGAACGCGGCCGCGTGCGCCGCGCCCTCCGGCAGCCCGAGCGCGTGGATCGGCGGCGTGAGCGTCGCGGCGAACACCGGCTCGGAGACCAGGCCGAGGCCGAGGGAGCACATCGTGATGCCGAGCTGCGCCCCGGCGAGGGTGAGCGACAGCTCGTCGATACCGGCGATCGCGGCGCCCGCGGCCCGCCCGCCGCGCGCGGCGGTCTGCTCCAGGCGGGGACGCCTGGCCGCCACCAGCGCGAACTCGGTCGCGACGAAGAACCCGTTGCCGATCAGGAGCGCCACGGTGACGAGGGCGCCGAGGGCGAGGCTCACCGGTCCGCCTCCACGGTGCGGATGCGGATCAGCTCCGGCACGTGCCGGTGGATCGTCAGGACCTCCACCACGGCGGTGCGGCGCGGCTCGTCCAGCCGCGTCGGGGGGAGGTCGACGGTGACCACGTCGCCGGGCTCGGCGACCCGGCCGAGCCGCTTCAGCAGCAGGCCCGCGACGGTCTCGTAGTCGCCGTCCGGCAGATCGATCCCGGTCTCGTGGGCGACCTCGTCCATCCGCAGCCCGGCGTCGGTCGTCCACCAGTCGCCGGTGCGGATCGCGAGGTCGTCGTCGGGCTCGTTCTCGTCGGCGATCTCCCCGACCAGCTCCTCGGTGACGTCCTCCCACGTCACGATCCCGGCGAAGCCGCCGTACTCGTCCACCACGCAGGCCATCGGCGCATCGGCGTCCTCCAGCCGACGCACCACGTCCGGCAGCGGCAGGGAGGACGGCAGCAGCAGCGGCGCCTGCGCGATGTCGCGGACCTCGGTGCGCGCGATGTCGTCCGGGCCGAGCAGGATCAATTCCTCCAGCCCGACGACCCCGACGAGGTCGTCGACGCCCGCGCCGACGACGGGATAGCGCGAGTGCCCGCTCGCGGCGATGACGTCGGTCAGCTCGTCGGCGGAGGCCGACGCGGGGACGGTCACCACGTCCACGCGCGGGATCATCACCTCCTCGGCGTCCCGCTCGGCGAACGTCAGCGCCCGCTCCAGCAGGTCGGCGTGGTCCTCCTGGAACCGCTCGCCGGACTCGCCGATCATGCGCCCGAGCTCCGCCAGCGTCGCCCCGTGGTGCAGTTCCTCCACCGGCTCGATGCCCACCGCGCGGACGAGCCGGTTCGCGGACGCGTCGAACAGCCGGATCAGCGGCCCCGCGACCGCGAGGTAGACGAGGGTGGACGCGGCCAGCGCGCGGGCCAAGCTGTCCGCCCTGGCCAGCGCGAGGTTCTTGGGGAACAGCTCGCCCAGCACCATCTGGACCACCGTGGCCAGCGCGAACCCGAGCGCGACCGCCACGGTCCCGGTCGCCGCGTCCGGCACCCCGGCCGCGTCCAGCGCCGGGGCGATCAGGTCGGCCAGCGCCGGCTTGGCGATGAAGCCCACCACCAGCGCGGTGACGGTGATGCCGAGCTGGGCGCCCGACAGCATGAACGACAGCCGCCCCATCACCCGCAGCGCCCGCGCCGCCGCCCGGTCGCCCTCCGCCGCCCGCTGGTCGAGGGCCGGCCGGTCCGCGGTGACGTACGCGAACTCCTGCGCCACGAAGTACCCGGTCGCGACGGTCAGCAGCAGGACGGCCAGCAGCCCGAGCGCGGCGGTCACCCGGCCCTCCCTCCCCGGCCCGTCATGTCCGAGATCCCCTTACCCCGTCGGCGCCTTCTTCCCCGGATCTTGGACGGTTATCGGGCGCTCCGCGTGGAATGAACCCTGGACGAGAGCCGCCCGGGCGCCGCCCGCCCGGACGGCGGCCCGCGGCCGGGAGTGCGAGGGGGCGCCGATGCCCAGACCGTTCGCGTCGTCCGCAGATCTGGGCGACAAGGAGCAGACGCTGGAGGTCTTGGCCGACGGGGTCTACGCGCTCACCGCCGAGGGGGACCCGAACGTCGGCGCCGTCGAGGGCGAGGACTTTCTCGTGTGCTTCGAGGCGCTCGCCACGCCCGCGGCCGCCCGGGACTGGCTGGCCGTCCTGCGCGCGCACACCGACAAGCCGATTCGGTACCTGGTCCTGTCGCACTACCACGCCGTCCGGACGCTCGGCGCGAGCGCGTTCGGCGCCCCGGTGGTCGTCGCGCACGACCTGACCCGGTCGCTGATCGCCGAGCGCGGCGAGCAGGACTGGGAGTCGGAGTTCGCCCGGATGCCCCGGCTCTTCAAGGACCCGGCCGGCATCCCCGGCCTCACCTGGCCCTCGATGACGTTCTCCAGCACGCTCACCATCGACCTCGGCGGCGACCGCGGCGACCTGGACCTGGCGTACTGCGGGCGCGGCCACACCGAGGGCGACATCGTGGCGTGGCTGCCCCGGCACCGGATCCTGTTCGCCGGCGACCTCGTGGAGACGCAGGCCGCCCTCTACACCGGCGACGCGTTCCACCGCGAGTGGGCGTCCCGGACGCTGGACCACGTGCACTCGTTCGGCGCCGAGACCCTCGTCGGCGGGCGGGGCGCCGTCGCGCACGGCCGCGCGGCCGTGGACGCCGCCATCGCGCAGACCCGCGACTTCCTGGAGACGATGATCCGCGAGACCGGCCGCGTCCGGGACGGCGGCGGCACGCTCAAGGACGCCTTCGCCGCCGTGCACGCCGCGCTGGCCCCCGCCTACGGCCGCTGGCCGATCTTCGAGCACTGCCTGCCGTTCGACGTCTCCCGCCTGTGGGACGAGCTGGACGGCGTCGAGCGCCCCCGGATCTGGACCGCCGACCGGGACCGCGAGGTCTGGGCCCAGCTCCAGGGCTGACGGAGGACGAGGTCCGTCAGTCCTCGGCGAGGACGAAGCCCGTCAGTCCTCGGCGAGGACGATGACGCGGTCGTCCGCCGCCAGCGTGAGCGGCGCCCGCTTGTCCGGGTTGAGGACCACCCCGTAGCCGGGCGGCTCGTGGAAGAGCTCGGTCCGCCGGTAGCCGAGCGCGACCTCCCCGCGCCGCCGCGCCGACTCCATGAGCGTGGCGAAGTCGGCCTCCTCGCCCGGCGCGAGGTAGTCGCAGGCGGGCTTCAGGTAGATCTCCGACCCGGCCGGGTCGAGCAGGTCGACGAACACGTCGTACAGGTAGCGGTTCTCGCTGAGCTGGGTCAGCATCAGGCTGATCAGCTTCTCGCTGACCACGAAGTCGTCGGCCTTGGTGACCTGCGCGATCTCGCGGTTGGCGTCGTCGTTGATCTCGCTGACGATGGAGAACGGGTCGCCCAGGGCGTCCTCCATGTCGCGCAGGTGCAGCAGCGTCACCAGCGTGCGGGCGTCGGCGTGCTCGTGGTCGACGCCCTCCTCCGACAGCACGATGATGTGCTGGTAGGAGCCGATGTCGAGGGACTCCAGGGACGGCCGCTCGGTCGGCTCGGCCCGGACGAAGTCGACCGCGAGGTTGTCGCGCGTGCGCAACCGCGCGGTCGGGTCCTCCCGCGGTGCCGCCACCGTCAGGGCCGACTCCGGGGCGAGGAACTCGTCCAGCAGCTCGATGATCTTCGGGGCGCGGTGGTTCCAGCCGAGCATCAGCGTGCGCTCGGGCACCGGCGGCCGCGGCACCGCCGTGGTGATCACCGATTCGCGGACCGGCGGGGCGGGCGCGGACGCGGACGCGAGCCGGATCATCAGGTCGTCCTCGGCCAGCACGATGACCTCGTCGTCGCCGCGGATCACGGTGTCCATCGGCGGGTTGAGCAGGACGGTCCCGTCCGCGCGCCGCAGCCCCGACGGGATGCCGAGCTCGTAGGCGGCCAGGGCCTCGCCGAACGTCACCCCGTCCAGGGCGGGCTCGCGCCGCATGTAGAACTCGTGGCCGGCGAAGTCGAGCAGGTCGGTGCAGACCTGCGACAGGCCCGACTGCCGGTGCGACTGGACGATCAGCCGGATCGCCATGTCGTCGGCGTCGATCACGTGCGCGTTCTCCCCGCCCGCGAGCCGGGCCGCGGGCAGGTTCGCCGAGTCGTGCACGGCGGCGACGACGTGCGGGCGGCGGCGCCCCCAGGTCCGGGAGCCGAGCGACAGCAGCACCTTGATGACCCGGGTGTCGGCGTCGTCGGTCTCCGGCGTGACGATCACGATGGAGCGGGCGGAGCCGGGGCTGACCAGCTCCACGTCCGCGATCTTCAGCGGGTCGCCGGTCCGGCACACGATGCGGGTGCGGCCGAGGTCGCCGACCCGGTCGCGGATCGCGTCCTCCATCTCCACCTTGTCGCGGCTGGCGAGGATCGCCACGCACGACCTGCGCTTGCTCTGGTTCGCCTCCACCAGCTCGGCGACCACCGTGAAGACCTGCTCGGACCAGCCGAGCAGCACGGTGTGGCCGTGCTCGACGATCCGCGACCGGCCCTTGCGCAGTTCGGCGATCTTGCCCTCCAGCCCGGTGGTGATCACGCCGATCAGCGAGCTGACGATGAAGATCCCGCCGATCGTGGCGACCAGCATCAGCGCCAGGAACGGGCCGGTGCCGGTGTCGTCGCCCATGGTGCCGGGGTCGAGCGTGCGCAGCAGGCTGCGCCAGACCAGGCCGGGCCACTCCCCGTTGTCGGCGCTGTCGCGCGGTGCGATGACGACCGCCGCGGTGGCCACCACGACCACCAGCGCCGCCGACGCCAGGCCGAGCCAGCCGATGAGCGCGGGCGTCCCCTTCGACATGGTCCTGTCGAACCAGTACCGGACCCGGTCCCATCGCGTCGCGCGTCTCAACGGTCTGCCCCCTCGGCCCGTTCCCCGGGCCTCAGCCTATTGTGTTGTCTCATACCAATTCCGGCATTCTCCCCGGGCCCGGGCGCGTTCGGCGCCGGGCGCTCCGGGGCGATCGGCGGCCCGCGAATGCCGTACCGAAAAGGCGATTTGCCCGTCTGCGCACCGCAAGGGGCCGGGGTGCGGAGAATTCCGCACCCCGGCCCCTTGCAACCGTGCCGAACGCCGCCGGCCACGCGGCGGGCCGCTAGTGCGCGGCCTCGTACTGCTCGATCACATTGGCGGGGATACGGCCCCGCTCATTGACCTTGATGCCGCGGCTCTTCGCCCACTCGCGAATCTCCGCGGAGCGCTCCCGGCTGCCCGCGGTCCGCGCGGCGCGGCCGCCGCGCCCGCTGGGCTTGCGCGCCTTCCGCGCGCCGGCCACGAACGGCTCCAGGCCGTCGCGCAGCTTGGCGGCGTTCTTCTTGCTCAGGTCGATCTCGTAACTGGTGCCATCGATGGAAAAGCTGACGGTCTCGTCAGCCTCTCCGCCGTCGATGTCGTCCACGAGAAGGACTTCGACCTTCTGTGCCATGCGGGGACTCCCTCTAGCTATGCGTCCGGCTTGGCGTCCGGATGTGCCTCGATGAATGCAGCATAGACCTCATCCGATATCTTGCCACGTTCGGAGACTTCGATGTTACTTCGCAATGCCCACGCACGGACATCTCCGTTCGTGTAGCCCTTGATCTTCGCGGTGCGGGACTTGCGTCCCTTCCCGGCGGGCTTCACCTCGGCCGCGTTCTCGATGAAGGGCGCCAACGCGTCCAGCATCTCGTTCAGCCGCTTGAAGTTGTCATCGCTCAAGTCGATCGTGAACGTGCGGCCCAGGACTTCGAAGTCCCGCTTTGCGACATCGGCCCCTTCGGAGCCGTCGATGTCGTCCACCCTAATGACCTTCTCGGCCATGTGTACTCGGTGTTCCTTCCCCTCGCCTGCGCGGCGTCCCCGACCGTAGCGGATTCCAGGCCCCGGCATGGTGCGCAGACGCGCCGGTCGGCGGAACCCGAAGCGGTGATAGCGAAGCGGGAATGGCGCCGTATCGGACGGGGGTATCGAGCGGGGCTATCGGGCGCCGGTATCGGGCGGGGATCAGGTGCCGTGCCGCTCGATCCAGGTGTGCAGGAGCAGCATCATCTCCAGCCGGATCGCCGGGTCCTCGATGTCGAACCCGAACATGCCGTGGAGTTGCGCCAGCCGGTACCGGACCGTCTGCGGATGCACGCACAGGACATCGGCGGCCCCCGTGGCGTTGAAGCCGTGCTTCATGCACTCCAGGAGCGTCACCGCGAGCCGCAGGCCCTGCCGCGGCCCGGCCTCCTCCAGCGGGGCCAGCCGCCGGCCCGCGACGATCTCGGCGAGCGTGCCGCCCTCCCGCAGGAGCAGCTCCGGGAGATGCTCCTCGGCGCGGACGAGGACCCCGCCGCGGCGCGCGCCCCGTCCGCCGGTCCGGTTCCCCGGCCCGCCGCCCGCTCGGCCCCTGCCGGGAACGGCGGGTGCCAGCTCCAGGGCGCGCCGCGCCCACAGCAGCGACGTCCCCGCCCGGTCGACCGGGACCGACGGGCCGATCGCGCCGGTCCAGCCGGCGAGCGTCGCCGCCAGCTCCTCCATCCGGCCCGGGCCGTCCGGGTCGGGCACGATCAGGCAGGGCCGGCCGTGGTCGAGCCCGGTCAGCAGCGACGGCGGCAGCCCCGCCGGGCCCTCGCCCCCGCTGCCCGGCCGCGGCCGCAGCACGATCACCGCCATCCGCTTCGGCAGCGGCCACCCCGCGCGGGCGGACTGCTCGCGGACGGCCTCGGGCGGCGCCGGGGGATCCGACAGCAGCAGGGTCAGCAGCCGGCCGCGGCGCTGCTCGCGCTCCCCGGCCGCCTTCTCCCTGGCCCGCGAGTAGCCGTGCGCCGCCGCGGACGCCAGCACGTCCAGGTAGGCGAAGTTGGCCTCGGCGAGCAGGCTGATCAGCGTGCGGGGGCGGCCGAGCCGCTCGGCCTCGACCGCGAGGTGCCGCCAGGCGAGCCGCGACCCGATCCGCATCGCGTTCTGCAGGTGTTCCAGGCTGCGCCCCTCGACGGCCTCGCCGTAGCCCACGTCGAAGAACACCTGGTGCACCTCCTTCCAGGAGGCGTCGGGGTCGGCGATCATGTGCACGAAGTGCTCCATGGCGTGCGCGACCGCGGCCTCGGCGACCCGCGAGTACGCCGTGTCGCCCGGCCGGTCGTACTCGGGGACGTGCCGCAGCACGCCCCGGACCATGGGGCCGAGGAGGTCGGGGAGATGGGGGCGCATCCACCGCGCCTCCTCCTGTGGGATGTCGCGCCACGGCTCCTCGGTCAGGCCGTCCAGGACGGAAGCCGCGGGGTGGTGGTGCTCATACGCCGTCGCCACGGGGCGCCTCCTCGCCTGGGACCGGTCGGGCCGGTCGTCTCAACCTAGGCACGCCCTGTGATCCGCGACACTCACCGGCCCTCATCCCGCGGGGCGGTGTTTGTCAGTCGCCTGACAAGCCCGCGTCCCGGAGGGCGGGACGCGGGCTGACCGCATTCAGCCAATTAATTGTGGGGAAGGTCACAACGGCCGCCGTTTCGGAGTGACCGGACAATAGTTTGAAAATATATCTTGTCCGACCCGCGCCCTAAAGCTCCGAGCGGGGTGCGGACAAACGCCTTCCTATCGATCTCCATTGCGGCCTCATGACGTGCGGGCTTCGCCCGGGCGCCCGGACGCCGCCGGGCGGGACGCGGCCCCGCAAGTGGACGCTGACATGCGCTTTCCGGTCCGGGTGCCCCTGCACGGAGCGTGTTCGCCGGGTGCCGGGTTGCCGGTCTGGGCAGACTCCCGCGCCCTGGACTGCCCAGGAGTGCAGTTCAGCTGCGCGCATTCATGTAGCAAGATGACGGCCGTCCATCCGGTTTTTCCGCTCTTGTCGAGAAGCGCGTCCGGTGCCGTTTTCGGCGCCGGAGAGAAGCCGGGATCCGGAAAATGAAGGGAGGGCGCATGGCCGCGTCCGTGATCGATCGATTCCGCGAGCTGGTCGTCGACGAGTCGGATCCCTTCTACTTCGACCACCCGCTCGACCACGTGCCGGGGATGCTGCTGTTCAGCGGCCTGCTCGAACTGGCGGTCCGCGCCGACGAACTGCGGTCGCGGGGGCGGCCCGGCCGGGTGGTGGCCGGGCTCGGCTTCACCCGCTTCTGCGAGCTGCGCACGGCGACGTCGCTGTCCTGCACCCCGGTGCCGGGGCCGAACCGGGCCTGGACGGTCGCGGCCCGGCAGTCGGGGGAGGAGGTGTGCGCCGGCTCCATCGCGTTCGCCGACGACGGCCCGGCCGCCCCGGACTGCGCCCGCGCGGCGGCGCCGGCCCCCTCCCGGCAGACTCCGTCCCGGCAGGCACCGGCGGAGCTGGTCCACCGGCACCGCCCGGAGAACGTCCTGGTCGGCGAGCCGGTGCGGCGCGGCCGCGGGGTGGTGGAGGCCGCCGTGCTGGAGCCGCCGGCGGGGCCGGAGCCGCCGCCCCCGTTCCGCGGTCCCGTGGAGCTCGTCGAGGCAGGCAGGCAGTTCGCGACGATGCTGGAGCACCAGGAGCACGGCAGGCCCATGGACGTGACGCTGCTGTGGGTGGCGCTGCGCCTCGACATCCCCTACCGGCTTGACCGGGACGTCCCCCTCCTGCTGCGCTGGCCGACCGCCCGCGTCTCCGGACGCCGCTCCCACTGCGCGGTGACGCTGGCGGACGCGGCGACGGGCGCCGACCTCGGATCGCTCACCTACGAGGCGCAAGCGGTGGACCCGGAGCAGTACGCCCGGGCCAGGGCGCGGTGACCGGACGATGAACGACAGGCTCCTGATCTACGCGCCGCGCCTGCTGTTAGTCGCGGGCGCGGCCACGCTCGTGGCCGGGATCGCCCGCCACGCCGGTGGAGACGGCGGCGCGCCAGGAAAGGTCGCGGCTGCCCTGCTGGCGGCCTACCTGGGCTGGCTGCTGCTGGAGGCGCCGGTGACCTTCCGCCGGGCCGCCGCCCCGCCCGCCGACGCGCGGACGCTGCTCCCCTACGCGCTCGCCCGCATACTGCTGGTGGCGTCTGCGTCCTTCGCGCCGCTGCCCTGGGACGCATGGTCGCCGTGGCAGGCCGTCCCCGCGGCCGTGTTCGGGGCAGGGGTCCTGCTGCGGCAGGCCGCGATCCGCACGCTCGGCCGGTTCTACTCCCACCACGTCATGCGGCAGGACGGCCATCGCGTGGTCACCGGCGGCCTGTACGGGGTCGTCCGCCACCCGGCCTACGCGGGGATGCTCCTGGCGAACGCGGGCTTCGCGGCCTTCTTCGCCGGCCCGGCCTGCGCGGCGGCGCTGCTCCTGCTGGGCGCCGCCGTGGTCTGGCGGATCCGGGTGGAGGAGCGGGCGCTCGCGGACGTCCCCGGCTACCGGGGCTACGCGGCGGGCAGGCCGCGCCTGCTGCCGGGGGTGTGGTGACCATGAACGAGATCGGCCACAAGTTCGCGCGGCTGGAGACGCTGCGCGCGGAGGGGCTCCCCGTCCCGGACTTCTTCTGCCTGCCCGCCGCCGAGTTCGACCGGGCGCTCGACGGCGTCCGCCGAGGGCTCCCGCCGGTGGCGTCCGTGCCGGTCCGGGAGTGGTGCGCCTCCGCCGCCTCGGCGCTGGCGAAGGCCGTCCCGGGAGGTGACCTCGCCGCCCGGCTGCTGGCCGCCTTCGACGAGCGCATCGGCGCGGACGCGACGGCCGCGGTGCGCGCCTGCGCCGTGCCGGGCGAGGACGGCGGCGGCGAGGACTCCGCCGGCGACCCGTTCGCCGGGATGAGCGACAGCTTCCTCTACGTCCCGCGGGACGGCCTGCTGGAGGCGGTGGCGCGCTGCTGGGCGTCGGCGTTCAAGGCCGAGGCCGTCCGGTACCGGGCGTTGCGGGGCGTCGACCCCGCGCGGGTCCGGGTGGCGGTGGGCGTCCAGCGGATGGTCCTCGGGACCCGCTCGTTCGTGGCGTTCACCCGCGACCCCCGCGACGGGTCGAGGCACCACGTCATCGCCGCCGCGCACGGAATCGGTGAGGGCGTCGTCCAGGAGAAGGCCGACGTCGACCACTTCTTCGTCGATCCCAAGACGGGCACCGTCCGCGCGGAGGTCGTCGCCAAGCGGCGCATGGTCGGACCGCCGGCGGACGGCGAGACCGACCCGAGAGTGACCGAGGTACCGGAGGAGCTCCGGGACGTGCCCGTCCTCACCGACGACCAGGCGCAGGAGGTCGCCGACCTCGCCGCCCGCGTCGAGGAGCGGTTCGGCTGCCCGCAGGACATCGAGGGGACGTTCACGCCGGACGGCGCCGTCCACCTTGTCCAGGCGCGGCCGCTGGCGGGGGAGGGGCCCGAGGCCGGACCCCGCGTCCTCTGGGGCAGCCACAACGTCACCGAGAGCTTCCCGGGCGTGTCCGGCGCGCTGACCTACTCGCAGGCGCGCATGTTCTACGAACTCGCCTTCACCGACCTGTACCGGCGGATGGGCGTGCCGGAGCGGCGGCTGCGCGCGAACGCGCACCGGCTGCCGCGCATGGTCGGGCACCTCGACGGCCGCGTGTACTACCGGCTGGACGACTGGCGGGAGCTGCACGGCCAGCTGCCGGTGTTCGACCTCGTCCGCGCCGGATGGGAAGAGGGAATGGGCATCACCGGCGACGCGCGCGGCCACCGGCGCCGGCCGCGCGCCCGCGCCGCCGCCGCCCTGCTCCCGACCGCATGGCACGCGGCCGGGCACCGGCGGGCCACCGCCCGGCTGCTGCGCTGGTGGGACGGGCTGATGGCGGAGGTCCACGGCCCGGCGGCCCCGCCGCTCGCCGAGCGCTCCCCGGACGAGCTGATCGCCCTGTACCGGCGGGTGTGGGCCGAGGTCGCGCGGCGCTGGGGCGTCACGCTCGCGAACGGGCTCTACGGCCTGCTCGTCATGCGGGCGGGGACCGCGCTGCTGCGCCGCTGGGCGGGCGCCGGGCCGGAGCTGCTCCCCGGCCTGCTGTGCGGCGGCCGGGAGAACCGCTCGCTGGCGGCCGCCCGCGCCGCCATCGCCCTCGCCGAGCGCGCCGCCGCGATCCCCGAGCTGAAGGCGGCGCTCCTGGCCGCGGACGCCGGAGACCGCGGCGCCGCGGACCAGGGCACCGGTGAGGAGCGCCTGCGGGCGGTCTGGGCCGACATCGCCGCCGGGCGGTACGGCTCGCCGGTGGCCGCGGCCGCCCGCGGGTACCTGCGGCGGTACGGGGACCGCGGGATGCACGACCTCAAGCTCGACGAGCCGACGCCGCGGCAGCGACCCTGGGCGGTCGCCGCGACGATCGCGCCGTTCGTCCGGCAGGGCGCCACGGTCGCGGGGAACCGGGCCGCGGAGGCGCGTGCGGCCGCGGACTCCCGCCGCCGGCTGCGGGCCGCGTGCCGCGACCCGCTGCGCCGCGCCGTGCTCACCGGCCTGCTGTCCCTGATGCGGTGGTTCGTCCGGACGCGGGAGGACACCCGCTTCATCCGCACGCAGCTGTTCGGGCTGTCCCGCGAGGTGCTGTGGCGGCTCGGCGGCCACCTCGCCGAGGCCGGGATGCTGGACGACCCCATGGACGTGCACGATCTCACCGTCGAGGAGGTCATCGGCGCCTTCGACGGCACGCTCCCCGGCACCGACCTGCGGGGGATCGCGGCGGTGCGGCGCGCGGAACGCGATCGCGACCGCGCCGCACCGCCGCCACCGGCGCTGCTGTCGGCGCCCGCCGGGCGCCCGGTCGCGGCGGCCCTGCGGGACGTGCGCCCCGCCGGCGCCGGCGAGGAGCCGGACCCGGACGCACTGGGCGTCCTGCGCGGGCTGGGATCGAGCGGCGGGACAGTCCGGGGCCGGGCCAAGGTCGTCCTCGACCCCGGCATCGCCCCCGCCGACTGCGCCGGCCGGATCCTCGTCGCCCGGGAGACCGACCCCGGCTGGCTGCCGCTGATGATCACCGCGTCCGGGCTGGTCGTCGAGCGCGGCACGCTGCTCTCGCACACCGCCGTCACGGGGCGGCTGCTGGGCGTGCCGGCCGCCGTCGCGGTCGGCGGCGCCGTCGGGCGCATCCCGGACGGCGCCTGGATCGAGCTGGACGGGCGCGCCGGCACGGTCCGGATCCTGGACGCGCCCCCGGAGCGGTGACCGGCACGCGCGAGGACGGCGGCACCGCTCCCCCTGAACACCGGGCCCCGGCACGGCCCGGCACACCCCGCAGCAGAGGAGTTGGCACGTGGACGAAGGAGTGTTCGGCAGGGCCGCCCGGGAACGGGCGGTCGCCGGCGTCGAGGCGGAGATCGCGCGGCTGTGCGAGGAGCTCGCCGAAGGCCGCGGGATCGGCCTCGGCGCGGGCCGGGAGATGGTCGGCGGCGCCATGTCGGAGTTCCTCGCGGACTTCTTCGACCTCGTCCGCGCCAAGGGCTCGCGGCGCGCCATGGAGGGCATGGTCGTGCTCCCGCTCCTCGTGCACGCGACGGAGACCTGGCCGGGCGGGGTCCACCGCTCCCCGGCCCGGCCGATCGCCGTGGTCCACCTGCTCTGGTGGGCGGCGGCCCGCCACCTCGACGACCTGACCGACGGCCCGGGCGCGCCGTCCCCGGGGAGCGCCGCCGCCGGAAAGAAGATCCTCACGGCGCTGGCCGTGGGGAGCCACCTGCCCGCCCGGCTCGTCGCGGACCTGCCCGTATCGGGCGAGGTCCGCGCCAGGCTCGGCGACGAGGTGTCGCGGGGCTGGCTGGACGCCGTGGACGGCCAGCTCCGCGACCTGACCGAGCGCGCCTCGGCGGCCACCCCCGAATCGGTGCTGCGCGCCTACGAGGGCAAGACCGGCGCGCCGTACGCGATGGCCGCGGCGTCGGCGGCGTGCCTGGCCGGGGCCGACGACGGCCGGGTCACCGGCTGGCGCTCGTTCGGCCGGGCGCTGGGGGTCCTGCGCCAGCTCGTGAACGACCAGCGCGACATCGACTCCGGCCGGCACGAGGACCTCGCCAACGGGACGGCGACGTACCTGCTCGTCCACCTGCTGACGTCCCTCCCGGCGGGGCGGCGCAGGGAGGCGCTCGCGCTGCACGCGGCCGCCCGCCACTCGGGCTCCGCGCGCGCCGAGCTGGCCGCCTGGATGCTGGACGAGGAGGTCCTCGACTCCTACGCCGCCTCCGTCGCGCCGCTGGGCGACCGCGCCCACCGGCTGCTCCGGCTGCTCGGCGGCGAGCCGGACCGCATCCGGGAACTGCACCGGCTGGTCGACGAGACCGTCGGCCACCTGCCCGGTTCCCGGCTGGCCGTGGCCTCCTGAGGGGATCGTCGATGACCGGTTCCGGCGACCTCCCGGAGATCCTCACCGCCCACTGCCCGCGGCTCGACACCGCCATCGGGGAGGCGCTGCGCGGCCACCCCGCCTACCAGCCGATCCGGCGGGCCGCGGGCCCCATGTTCGGGCCCCGCGGCGCGACCTGCGCCCGCCTGCTCGGCCTCGTCCTCGCGAGCGAGCCCCTGCCCGCCGAGGACCTGGCGCGCTTCCGCGACCTCGGCGTGCTCGCGGCGCGCCAGGCGATCCCGCTGCCGGTGCTGTCGGAGGTGTGGGACCTCGCGCTCGCCGCGGCGGCGCGGTCGTGCTGGTCGGTCGCGCCCGCCGCGTCCTTCGCCAGGATGGCCGCGCTGACCGCGCGCGCCGCGCGGCTCGCGGGCCGGGCGCGGGAGGCGTGCATCCAGGGCTACGCCGAGGCGCCCCGCGAGGGCGGCACGTCCCGGCCGCTGCGCCGGCTGCTGGCCGAGACGCTGATCGACGGCGCGCCGGCGGACGTCATCGCCGACGCGGCGGGCGTCCGAC
Source organism: Actinomadura sp. 7K534 (assembly GCF_004348575.1). NCBI lineage: Bacteria > Bacillati > Actinomycetota > Actinomycetes > Streptosporangiales > Thermomonosporaceae > Actinomadura > Actinomadura sp. 7K534. The sequence goes on along the minus strand of NZ_SMKB01000143.1, from coordinate 720 downwards.
TGGCGCCCGCGTACCTCGTCCTGGTGTGCGAGGCCCCGGCCCTCACGTCCGCCGCGCACTGGCAGCGGGCGAGCGAGCGGCTGGACGCGCGCGACGGCGTGCTGTACTCCGGCGACCTCGGCGGGCTCGTCGTGCTGTTCCCGGCCGAGGACCCGCTGCGCGCCGAGGACGCGGCGGCCGAGTTCACCGCGGGGCTGGCGGCGTGCACGCGCGGGCCGGTGCACGCCGCCACGTCCCTGCTCGGCGGCCTCTCCGACATCCCGGCGGCGCTGGAGGAGGCGTCCCAGGTCCTGACGGTGGTCAAGGCCGTCCCCGACGCCGAGGACCGCCCCTACCGGGCCGACGAGCTGCTCGTCGAGCTCGCCATCCTCGGGCAGCCGGACATCCGCTGCCGGCTCGCCGCCGTGCTGTCGCCGCTGGACGCCGGGACGGACCTGCGCCGGACCCTGGAGGTCCTGCTCGCCTGCAACCTCGACCGGGAGCGCGCCGCGCGGGAGCTGTGGATCCACCGCCGCACCCTCCACTACCGCCTGGACCGCATACGGGACCTGTCCGGCATCGACCCGAGCTCGGCGCGCGGCATCCAGCTGTTCCGGGCGGCGCTCACCTCGGCGCGCCTGGGCCGCCTGGAGCGCGACGGCGGCGAGGACGCCTCCCTGCCCCCGCCGCTGAGCGCCTGAAGGGAGACCATGGACTTCCCCCTGCCGGACCGTCCCTGCG
>NZ_SMKB01000142.1:0-18848 GCF_004348575.1 Actinomadura sp. 7K534 | reverse complement strand
GGGGTGGAGCCGGTCTGGGGCGGACCCCGTAGGGGGTACCAGCGGAACCTGCTCGCCCGGAACCGACCACCACGTCCGCAACATCACGCTGCATACCGACGATCTCGGACGTGACCGTCACCTCGCACTCCACAAGGCTCTTCTCCCGGTTGTGGTGCATCTTCAACCCAGAGACATCCAGCAGCCGCCGCAACGTCGGCTCAGGAAGTAGTTCCAGGTCGACCGGTCCGCCCGGCAGCAGATCCAGCAGTCTGGGTGCCGGACGGAGGGGCGCCGTCTCCTGGAGTTCCCGGAGCAACCGTCCACCGCCGGCCCGGCGTCCTCGCCTCCGACGATCAAGTTTGGCTCAGCCACCGCATAGCGGACCCACCGACGCATGGCACAGCCTGCCGTTCCACGAACTGCCGAACACTCCCGCACGGCGATGCTTGGATAGACAACCTGCTTCGTCATCGAGACAGGCACGTGGCCCTCGGTGACTGGGACAGCGTCGCCGCCGGCCCCTTGAATGGGACCTGATCACAGATACCACGGCGAACGCCGCTTCGGTCTCCCCCCCGGCGGACGTCAACGACTTCGCCGCCGTCTACGGCTACGACCTGCACAGATGGGACGACTACGAAACCCTCATGCAGATCCGCGACCTCTACGCCAAAGGTCGGCGACACTCACTTCCGTTGGTACATGAGTGACACCTGTGCTTGACAAGTAAGGCACAGGATCATACGGACCGAGATTCCAACCCTAAGTTGAAACAGCAATCCTCCGTCACAGATCAACTTCGTCATGCCTCAAGGTCAGCCGGTCGGCCGCTTCTTCGATGGCAGCTTCGAGGTCGTCGTCATCAAGGATCGGAAGGGCATGAACAGCTCTGTGCTTCAATGCAGTCAGCCGTGCAAGCAGTTCTTCATGGCTGAGTTTCTTGTCCCAGTCGTTAGTAACGATGCCAGGATTATAGTTCACGAAGCGCCCCCTTCACAAAGGTCGTCATCGAGTAGGTCGCGCAGTGCTTGCCGAGCAGCTCGCAGCCGGGTCTTGACAGTGCCTTCTGGAAGGTTCAGCAGCTCAGCGATCTGCCGTACGGGCTGACCGAGGATTTCATGGAGCACGAAACATTCGCGTTGATCGATGGGCAGTGCCTTCAGGCCCTGCTGGAGAGCTGTCCGGTTGACAACAATGTCAGCCGGGTCGCCACCCGGTGCACTGAACTCCAGACCAGGAGATACATCAAAGGATAGGGTTGACTCGAGCGAAGCCCTTCTCGCCCGCTGACGTTGGATTCTCGAGAGGATGCGGCGAGCCGTGACGATGACGAAGCCGATCGCATTGGGGTGTTCGACCAGGTCATCCCACTTACGATATGCGATGGCCATCGCCTCGTTGGCGACCTCTTCGGCCAGCGTCCAATCCTGCGCCCGGGCGTTGATGGTGTTACGGATGAACCGGTAGTGGGCGAGATAGAACCCATCAAACCCCTCGATTTCGCACCGGCTGACCGGTTTCTCACCGTTGAGCCTGCCCGTATGGCGGGTCTCTCCGCTGTCCGCCGGGGACACCTCAGCAGCCTGATCGAATAGCCGGACCCATCCCGTCGCGCTGGTTTCTTTAGTCGTTACTCTTACCCGCTGATAATTAGCCGGTTCCAGACTGGGTGCATTCTGGATTTTGCCGTGGTAAAGCGTATCTGACACAATAAGCGCCAGAGGAACTGCAGATTCCCACAGGGCACGCTTCAGCGGCAGGGCTTCCAAGAGCCGGGCAGCGTGGATGATGGTTTCGCCCAGATAGCCTTCGTCGTCCGAGTAGACCTCGCCTACATGGATCGCCATTCGCATCTGAAATCGGCTTCCGGAAGGACGTTCCAGTTCGTACTGGCGAAGTGCGCTTGCGAGCAACTGGGGGAGGCCCTTCAGCAGAAGTTCCTCCGTTCCTTCACCGTACTTCGGCGGGACCAGGATCAATGCCCCGTCACCGCGGTCCTCCCATTGACAGTCGTCCCAGGGCACCCCCGTATCAGCGAAGGCAGTGCGCATCGCGTTGTAGAAGCCGGTGCGTATCGTGAGCCGGTCGCCCTCGGTACGGTGCGGAGCCGAGAACTGGGCGACATCGGCGAAGACGACCACTCTGTGAACCGGCGGCGCAAAGATATGTGCGTTCGTTCCCATACGGTCACTCCTCGACAAGCCGCGCTGTGCCGGTGTCGCTGTGAATGGAACCACGGTCCCGCGGACGACACGCGGGGACGGCGTATTGAGGAAGCCCCGGGGCTGTGCCTCCGCTGACGGCGAGGTCAATACGCGTTACCGGTGCGATCTGCATCTTCAGGACGCCCCCGTCCGCACGCTGGTCGTACAGGCAGGTACCGGGCGGCAGCACCTGCGAGACGGTGAGCAAGGTGGTGCGGCGCTCACGCTCGAAGCTGACGGCATTACGTCCTTCAACATAGGCGCGGAGGACTTGCCACAGGCCACCGACCTTGCGGGTGATCATCGACCGGGCCAGACCAGCCGCGGCGCGTACCGCCTGGATCGCCATGCGCACTTCCCTTCGGGCCGAGGGTGGAGCTCTCACCCCCTATAAGGCACAGACGGTGGTCCAGGTTCTGTCAGCACCGAGTTTTTTGCGATCGGCTTCACGAGGCCGGTAGCGGCGGCACCGCCCTGAACGAGGTGTGCCCGATCCGAACAGCTTACGATCAGTACCGGCCACCAGCCCGGCCTCCACCGATGAACCTCGTATAGGTGTGGGCTCAGGGACCACCGTTCAGACGGTGAAGGGCTTGTGTACTCGCTGACCAGGTTCCGGCCGAAGAACCCGGAGGTCTGCGTAACCCGGGTCGCGTGAGCCCGACCAGGAAGGCGTCGAAGTACTCCAGCACATGGCGCCACACGCCGTAGATCAGTCAGGTCATCAGTGCCGTGTGGGAGGGGCCGGGACCGTTCGCCGTAGATGACCCTCAGCAGGGGCTGGTCGGTGTGGGTCAGAGGCCAGAGCTGGGAGTCGTCGAGCCAGCCGTTCCAGAATGAGTGTCGCGTGCCGCCGTCGGCCGTCGCGCCGAACAAGAGCGGCCCCTCAGCGGGTGATGTCGTCCACTCGGTCGGCGCCACCTCGGTCTCCGGCGGCATCAAGCTCTCGGCATGGCAGTTCCACGGCTCGTCAGGTACGCAGTTCTCGAATTCCCCATCGGCTTGGGTGCGCAGCCAGACTTCGCCGACGACCGGGTCGTAACCGCCCATGAGGGAGACCCAGTGCTCGGTCCACGGCGTGCCGTCCGCCGCCTGCGCCATGTCTCGTGTCACCGAGGCCGCGGCGTTTCCGTGAACGGTGCGGTGCCGGAAGGTCCACCGGTCGCCGATCCAGCCGAGTTCGAAAACGCTGCCGTCAGCCATGCCCTGGCTGACGGCGATCTGGTCACCGTCGAGAGACGCGAGCTTCACCCAGGTGGAGAACATGAAAGGCCTGCTGGTGCTCGCCAGGAACCTGGCCCTGCCGAAATCGTTCCGGCCGTTCAGCCGAACCGATCTGTCGGCGCCCATCGAATTGCCCGCCTGCCCGAATTCCACCCCACGCGTAAACCTCAGATCGGCACGCGGGTTCGCGACACTGCCGCCGGCCACGGCACGCGCTACCGGCCCCTCGGCCTCGTCCATCGACCAGCCCGCATAACGCGTCGGATACTCGTCCGCTTCGGCGGCCGGAGCCGTGAGCATGGAGGCGGCCAGCACTCCCGAAACCAGCAAACCGACGGTGCGTGTACGCATACCGGACACAGTCATCCTCGACTCCGAGAAAAGCAGTCGCACACCCATGAGAACCTCGTTCCCCAACCAACTGGATCAGATCGGTGCATCCTAGTGAAAAGATCACGATCTGGGGAAGGGCGCTTCGGTAAACCGGCGTCACTAAGCGAAGTGGCCGTGATGGGCAGGGTACGCACGCAGCTTTGCGAGCGAGCGGGGACGGCACTCGAGCCGGCCCGGTCTGCGTCTTGTCGCCACGAGTAGGCAGTCGAGCAAGGCCGATTTTCCGATGCCGGGTTCGCCCCAGATGTGAACGGCGCCACTACCGCCGCCGTGAACAACGCCCAGCAAGCGATCGATTTCGGTTTGCTCTTTTTCCCGGCCGTATAGCACCCGGTAACGGTAAGTCGGAGAAGATCATGAGGTCAACGGACCATTAAGAGCGTGTCTCACGTGGGTTCGGTAGGTGGTGCGGCATGATCGGGGATTGTGTCGTCGGATCTTGCGCTGCGGTTGGTGCCGGATGAGTTGTGGGCGATCGTCGAGCCGTTGATCCCGGAGTTCACGCCGCGTCGGCAGGGTGGCGGGACGGCGCCGGTGGACGATCGGGCGGTGTTCACCGCGATCGTGTACGTGCTGACCAGTGGGTGCGCGTGGCGGCACCTGCCCGGTGAGTTCGGGGTGAGCGTGCCGACGGCGCATCGGCGGTTCACCGCCTGGACCAGGGCGGGGTTGTGGCCGCGGTTGCACCATGTGGTGCTGGACGAACTTGGGGCGCGTGGGCAGGTCGATTGGGCGTCGGCGATCGTGGACGCGGCCGCCGTCCGAGCGAAAAGGGGGGGACGCTGACCGGCCCCAATTCGGTCGATCGGGGCAAGAGGGCAGCAAGCTCCACGTGCTGTCCGATGCCGCCGGGCTGCCGCTGGTGGTCGCGGTCTCGGCCACCGACGTCCACGACAGCCAGGCGCTCAAGCCGCTGCTGATGGCGTTACCGGCGATCCGGTCACGGCGTGGACCGCGCCGTCGGCGGCCGGTCAAGGTCCGCGCGGACAAGGCGTACAACTCCGCCGAGCACCTGGCCTGACTGCGCCGGCGCGGAATCGTGCCGCGCATCGCGCGGGGCGGCGTGGAGTCCAGTGAGCGGCTGGGCCGCCACCGCTGGAAGATCGAACGGACCCTGGCCTGGCTGTTCGGCTACCGGCGCCTGACCGTCCGCTACGAACGTCACGGCCACCTGTTCAACGCCTTTCTCGTCCTCGCAGCGGCCATCACCTGCTACCAGAAACTCGCCAAACTCCCCACATGAGACACGCTCTAAGTCCACGTGGGAACGACGAACGTGCCTCGTCCTCGGCCGAGGTGCCGGCAAATCCGGGCCTCGGCGCCGGGATTGGGAGCCGGGCGGACGCGCCCGCGTCTGTGGAAGCGGTCGGCCCGGCCGGGTGGGCGGACGTGTTCGATGAACTGTTCGCGCAGGAGGCACGTCCAGTCCATCGAAGTGCCCCACCCCGTTTGGCGAAGGGTCAGAGCAGCGCTTGCTCCGGGCCTGCGTCGGACGGCCCGCAGGGGAGGGGCCGGCGCGGCACGGGAGCCGACTGGAGGATCGAGGTGGTGGTGCGGCCGTGCGGGGTGAAGCGGTCGAGGATCGGTTCGAGCTCGTCCACCGAACGCAGGTGCGCGATGAAGAAGAAGCAGTCGTCGCCGGTGATGCGGTGGCATTCGACGATCTGCGGGATCTCGTCGGCGATCTTGGGGATCAGGTGCAGCTCGCGCAGGGCTGGCCGGACGCGGACCAGCACGCTGATCGGGAAGCCCAGCGCCCGCGGATCGACCGCGGCGTGGTAGCCGACGATCACTCCGGTGCTCTCCATCCGCTGGATCCGCTCGGCCACGGCGGGCGCCGACAGGCCGACCCGGCGGCCGAGCTCGGCGTGGCTGGTCCGGGCGTTCCGCTGGAGCTCGGCGAGAATCCGAAGGTCGATGTCGTCGAGTTCCTTTGATTCGAAGGCGCGGCCGGGCCGGCTCTTTCTGTTCGCCATTCCGCCAGCGTAAGGATTGCCCGACGATACGGCCATGCGATTTCCGCCGTCGGGGTTCTTCGTCGGCAGCGCGGTCTTCCACTACCTGGGACCGGCGCTGGCGGTCCTGCTGTTCGCGCGCCTGGAACCCCTCGGCGTCGCCGCGCTGCGGATCTGGGGCGCGGCCGTGGTGTTCGCGGCGTGGCGCCGTCCCGCTCTGCGCCGGATCGACCGGACGACCGCCGCGTGGGGCGCGGTCCTCGCGGCGATGAACACCACGTTCTACCTGGCCATCGACCGGCTGCCGCTGGGCACCGTCGCGGCGATCGAGTTCCTTCCGGTCGTCGCCCTGGCCACGCTGGGAGCCCGGACGGCCCGCAACGTGCTCGCCCTGATCTCGGCCGTGGGCGGCGTGGCCCTGCTGACCGACGCCGAACTGGCGGGCGAACCCGTGGGCCTGGCGTTCGCCTTCGCCAACGCGGGTTTGTTCGCCGTCTACATCGTGCTCGCGCATCGGATGGCGCGCCGTCCGGGCGGCGGCGTGGACGGGCTGGCGGCGGCGATGGCCACGGCCGCGGTGCTGGTGGTGCCGGTCGGAACGGTGCCGGCGGTGCCGGCCGCGTCCGACCCGGCGGTGCTCGCCGCCGGGATCGGTGTCGGGATCTGCTCGTCGGTGATCCCGTACGTGCTCGACCAGCTCGCCATGGAACGCCTGCCCAGGGCGACGTACGCGCTGATGACGTCCCTGCTGCCGACGACCGCCGCGGTGACGGGCGCGCTGGTGCTCGGGCAGTTCCCTACGGCCGCCGAGGCCGCCGGGGTCGCACTGGTGATCGCCGGGGTCGCGTCGCACCGCGTTCCCGGCTGAACAGGAGAGAACATGGAACAGACACGGCTCGGCGCGACGGGGCTGAAGGTCTCGCGCATCTGCCTGGGCATGATGAGCTACGGCGATCCCGCGGCGGAGGCCTGGTACCTGGACGAGGACCGGGCCGAGCCGATCGTCCGCGGCGCCGTCGAGGCCGGCGTGACCTTCTTCGACACCGCCGACGTGTACTCGCTCGGGCGCACCGAAGAGATCACCGGGCGGTTGCTCAGCACGCTGTTCGCGCACCGCGAGGACTACGTGCTCGCCACCAAGGTCTACTTCCCGATGGGACCGGGAACCAACGACGGAGGGTTGTCCCGCAAGCACGTCCTGTCGGCCATCGACGCCTCGCTGCGCCGGCTCGGCACCGACTACGTCGACCTCTACCAGATCCACCGCTGGGACTACGAGACGCCGATCGAGGAGACGATGCAGGCGCTGGACGAGGTCGTGAAGGCCGGCAAGGCCCGCTACATCGGCGCGTCCAGCATGTACGCCTGGCAGTTCGCCAAGGCGCAGCACTGCGCGCCGACCCGGTTCGTGTCCATGCAGAACCACTACAACCTGGTCTACCGGGAGGAGGAACGGGAGATGATCCCGCTCTGCCTCGACCAGGGCGTCGGCGTCATCCCCTGGAGCCCGCTGGCACGGGGGCTGCTCGCGGGCAACCGCGAACGCGGCGGGGGCCTCCGCACGGTGCGGGCGGGCAGCGACTCCATCGCCGACGACCTCTACGAGGACGCCGACTTCGACGTGGTCGACGCCGTTCGCGAGGTCGCTGCCGCACGCGGCGTACCGCCCGCCCGGATCGCGCTGGCCTGGCTCCTCGGCCGTCCGGGCGTGACCGCGCCGATCGTCGGCGCGACCTCCCAGCGGCACGTCGACGACGCCGTGGCGGCGGCTGAACTGCGGCTCACGGAGGAGGAGGCGCGGCGGCTGGAGGCTCCGTACCGGCCGCACCCGGTCCTCGGCCACACCGGACCGGCTCCGCACGACGTCCGCAGCCCGACGCCATCTGCCGGATGATCGTGCGCGGCCGCCCGCGCCCGGACCGGCCGAGCCGGACCGCCCCAGTACCGGGACGACCTGCGGGACGCCCGCGGGACCAGATTCCCGGGCCGTCCGTGAAGCGTAGTCAGAAGGGTTGGGGCTGTTCGGTGTCGGGCGGTTGGTTGCTGGTCTTGGGGCGTGCTGCGTTGTAGAGCAGGTCTTGGTACTCGGGGTGCCGGCGTAGCCAGGCGATGATGTAGGGGCAGATCACCAGGGCCTTCAGGTCTCGTTCGCGGATTTCGTCCAGGGCGGCGCGGGCCAGGGTGCTGGCGACTCCTCGGCCCTCGAAGGCCGGGGCCACCTCGGTGTGGGTCAGGACGATCAGTTCGCTGGTCTCCTCGTAGTCGATGAATCCGGCTACCGCCGTGTCGCCGACGGAGGCTTCGTAGCGCCGGCGGGCCGGGCTCCTGGTCACGGTGACGTCGGTGGACATTGTTCGCTGCGCCTCCTGCATCGGTGCTGTGACAGCGGCTGTTGCCGTGTCCTCAGGCTCGCGGCGGCAGGCGCTCGTTCGCGTCGGGGAGAATTACTTAGCCCGGGCCACCGAGCTGGTTCCGGGCTGCTCCTTCGGAGCTTCTGTGCGACCGGTCAGGGGAGCGGTAGTTCTCTGAGCTGGCGGCGGGAGGTTATGCCCAGCTTGCGGAAGATGTTGCGGAGGTGGGCTTCGACCGTGCGGGGGCTGAGGAACAGTTGCGCGGCGACCTCGCGGGACGTCGCCCCGGTGGCCACCAGGCGGGCGACGTGCAGCTCGTGGTCGGTGAGGGAGTCGGTCGGCTGGGCGGTCCGTTTGCGGGGGTGCTCGCCGGTGGCGCGCAATTCGCGGGCGGCGCGGTCGGCGAACGCCTCCATGCCCATGTCCGAAAGCAGCCGGTGGGCGGTGCGGAGCTGCTCACGGGCGTCCTGGCGGCGGCGCTCGCGGCGCAGCCACTCGCCGTAGACGAGGTGGGTGCGGGCGAGGAAGACGGCCCACCGGCAGTTGGTGAGCCGTACGATCGCCTCGCGGTAGTGCTCCTCGGCGGCAGGACCGGTCGTGGTCAGCGCACGCGATCGCGCGACCAGCCCCAGCGCGAAGTCCGTTCCGCTGGCGCGTGCCCGGGAGCTGAGCAGCTCCAGCGCGGCCGCCGCACGTTCCGGCTCGCCGGCGCGGACCGCCGCTTCGACGAGTTCGGGAAGGGCCAGGCTGCTGTACGCCACGTCGTCGTGCTCGCAAGGCACCGTCGCGGCGGCGAGAGCGTCGTCGTAGTTGCCCAGGCCGTTGTGCAGCGCCGCCAGTGTGGCCTGGGCCAGGTTGACCGGCGAGCCCTCACCCCGCTCCGTCGCCTCCTTGACCATGGCCGCGTGCAGTTCCAGCGTCTCGGACTGCCGGCCGCGCCAGGCGGCCAGCATGAGCCGGGCGTTCGGCAGCGGCGGGGCCCCGGTCGCCTGCGTGATCACGGCCTCCTCGGCGGCGAGCTCGGTTGCCCGGGCTAGCTCACCGGCGAGCACGCGGATCGAGGCGACGGCGTTGAGCGCGGCGGGCAGCGTGGACAGCGCACCGGCCTCGCGGGCGAGCCGGACCCCGCGGACGGCCAGTAGGTAGAGCGCCTCGTCGTCCCACAGCATCGACGCGACGTGGCAGGCCAGCCACAGCCAGCGGCGGTCGTCGTCGTCGACTCTGGATTCGTGGTCGAGAAGCATCGTCAGTGCCCGCTGCAGAGCGGGAGCACTCGCCTCGAACCCTTGCGTGAACCGCGTGGCCAGCCCGTCCAGCAGCAGATCGACCGGCCGCGGGGTTGCCGGTGGCGCGGGCGCGTTGTGCGCGGCTTCGGCCACCTCGGGCAATCCGCAGCCCCGGGCGAGGTGACCGGCGTGGATCGCGGCGTCGATCGCGTGCAGGTGGGTTTCGCGGGCCAGCGTCGGGTCCAGTGGGGCGAGTGTCTTGGCGGCGTCGAGCAGCATCCCCGGCATGTCGCTGCCGCGCGTCAGGTGGAACGCGATCTGGGCGCGCATCAGCTCGAGCCGCGCGTGCTGCAGGACGTCCAGTGGCCCGGTCGCGGCGCCGGCCAGCAGTTCCAGGGCGGTCTCGGACGCGCCGGCGTCGTACTTGGCTTGCGCGGCTTCCAGCGCCCGCGTCGCGCGGGCGGCGGGATCGGGGGTCAGCTCGGCCGCGTGCTGCAGGAACGCGGCCGCGGCGGCCAGCCCGCCGCGGGCACGGACCCGCCCGGCCGAGCGCTCCAGCTCGGCGGCGGCCTCCTCGTCGGTGCCCAGCACGGCCTGCCCGCGGTGCCAGGCGCGCCGGTCAGGGTCGACCTGTGGGTCGGTGGCGTCGGCCAGGGCGCGGTGGGCTCGACGCTGATCCGGCGCTGCGGCCGCCTGGTAGACCGCGGAGCGGACCAGCGGATGGCGGAACCGCACCCGAGCGCCTATCTCCAGCAACCCGCCGGCCTCCGCAGGTAGGGCCGCCTGGGGGGAGATGCCCAGGCCGGTGGCCGCGCGCCACAGCAGCGCCGTATCGCCGGTCGGGTCGGCCGCCGCGACCAGCAGCAGCATCCGCGTCTCGGCGGGCAGGCCGGCCGATCGGCGCCGGAAGCCGTCCTCGACGCGGCGGGGGACGCTCAGCACATCCGGCAGCTCGAACCCTCCGGCCAGCTTCATCGGGGGTGCGCTCCGGGGCAGTTCCAGCAGCGCCAGCGGGTTGCCGCGCGCCTCGGCGACGATCCGCTCGCACACGACGTCATCCAGCGGCGCGTGCACGCCGGCGGCCAGCAGCGCGCGGGCGTCGGTCTCGCCGAGCCTGTCCAGGCGCAGTTCCGGCAACCTGCCGAACTGCTCGGCGCCACCCTCCCCGGAGTCGCGCGCCGCGAACACCAACGCCACCCGCTCGGCCTCCACCCGCCGCGCCACGAACGCCAGGACCTGAGCGGACGCCTCGTCCAGCCACTGCGCATCGTCGACCAGGCACAGCAGAGGCCCCTCCTCGGCGACCTCGGCCAGCAGGTTGAGGACGGCCAGCCCGACCAGGAAACGGTCCGGCGCGATACCGGCCGTCAGTCCGAACGCCACGCCCAGGGCGGCCTGCTGCGGGTCGGGCAGCGCGTCCGCGCGGCCCAGCAGCGGCGCGCACAGCTGGTGCAGGCCCGCGAACACGAACTGCGTCTCGGACTCCGCACCGACCGAGCTCTCCACCCGGAAGCCCGAGGAGGCCGCGGTATCGCGGGCGTACTCGAGCAAGGCGGTCTTCCCGATGCCGGCTTCCCCGCGCAGCACAAGCGTCCCGCTGCGCCCGGCCCGTGCCTGCGCCAGCAGTTGTTCGACCGCATCGCGCTCCGCACGCCGGCCCAAGAGGTCCGTCAGGTCCGACTCCCCTCGGGTCAGTACCGCACTAGGTGATTCTTACCTATGCGAACCACCTCCCGCCAGGTCCCGGCTCGGAATGCGGGCGTGCTGACCTGCGCATGACGTCGGGGCTTCCACCGACGCGAGGGCACCGCGCCCGGCGCGAGTCTGGTGACACGGCCCACGAAGGGAAACACCATGTCCGCCAGCCCCGTCATCGACGTCGAACGCCTGAACGTGACCTACGGCGACTTCACCGCCGTCCGCGACCTGTCCTTCCAAGTGCGGCGCGGCGAGTTCTACGCGTTGCTGGGCACGAACGGAGCAGGCAAGACGTCCACCCTGGAGGTCGTCGAGGGGCACCGCCGGGCCGCGTCCGGCACGGTGCGGATCTTCGGTGCGAGCCCCCGGGACCGGCGCGCGGTGCGGCCGCGGATGGGCGTCATGCTGCAGGAGAGCGGCTTCTCCCCGGATCTGACGGTGCGCGAGTCGGTCGGCCTGATCGGCGCGCTGAGCGGGCGAAGCGACGACGCCGACCGGGTGCTCGGCATCGCCGGCCTCACCCGCAAGGCGGACACCAGGGTCTCCCAGCTGTCCGGTGGCGAGAAGCGCCGCCTGGACTTCGCCACCGCCGTGTACGGCGGCCCCGAGCTGGTCATCCTCGACGAGCCCACCACCGGGCTGGACATCCAGTCCCGCGACGCCCTCTGGGCCGCCGTCGAAAGGCTGCGCGACGAGGGGTCCACGATCGTGCTCACCACCCATTACCTGGAGGAGGCCCAGCAGCGCGCCGACCGCATCGGCCTCATGCACGAGGGCACGCTCCACCGGGAGGGCACGGTCGCGGAGCTGACGCAGGCGCTGCCGTCGCTGATCAGCTTCGTGCTTCCCCCCGGCGCCCCCGAGCCGCCGATCGTGGGCGCGCTCAACGGGGCCTTCCACATCGAGACCTTCAGCCTGCAGGACGACCTCTACCGGCTGCTGGGCTGGGCGCACGACACCGGGGTGGAGCTCCGGGAGCTGCAGGCCGGTCCGACCCGCCTCGACGACGTCTTCCGCGCCATCACCCGCGCCTGAAACCACCCGGCACCTTGCCACGAAGGGATCCACCAGCATGTTGGAGATCGCTCGCAGTGAGATGATCCAGATCTTCCGGAACCGGCTGGTCCTGGTCACCGGTCTCGTCATCCCGGTCGCCGCCGGCGGCTACTTCGTCCACCAGCACGAGGCGTTCTCCGATCTCGGCGGCCTCGGCTACATCGCGGCGATCGTGATGTTCACCGTGCTGGCCTTCGGCCTGTACACCACGGCGGTGACCACGCTGGCCTCGCGCCGGCAGAACCTCTTCCTCAAGCGGCTGCGCTCCACCGCCGCGGGCGACGCGGGCATCCTCGCCGGGCTGGTCCTGCCGGTCACCGTCATCTCGCTCGTCCAGGCGGTCGCGATCCTGATCGTGCTCGGTGCGGTCGCCACCGGACCGGCCCAGCTCCCGCTCCTCGCGGTCGCGATCCTGGCGACGACGGCCATGATGGTCGCCCTGGCCCTGGCCACCGCGGGACTCACGAACTCCCCGGAGCACGCCCAGGTGACCACCCTGCCGGTGAGCCTGTCCGTGATCGCGGTGGCCAGCTGGGTGGGAATCGCCGGCACCGAGGACCTCGCCCTGCTCAAGCGGATGCTTCCCGGGGGCGCGGCGACCGAACTGGTCGTCAACGCCTGGGACGGCGGCGTCCCCCTGGCCGACTCCCTGGCCCTACTGCCGATCACCATGGCCTGGGTTCTCGCCGCCGTCGCCTTGGCCGCGCGGCTCTTCCGCTGGGAGCCGCGCCGATGAATGCGGATCGAGTCATCGACGGCCGGTACGAAGTGGGTGACGTCATCGGACGGGGTGCCTCGGCCCACGTCCACCGTGGTCGCGACCTCCGCTCGGGCCGTTCGGTCGCGATAAAGGTGCTCCGCAAGGACCTGGTGCGAGATCCCGTGTTCCATTCCCGCTTCGAGCGCGAAGCGACGACGGTGGCCGGTCTCAGCCACCCCGCCATCGTCTCCATCCTCGACACCGGGCACGAGGAAGTCGGAGACGGCTCCCCGGACAAGGTCCGAGTCCCCTTCATCGTCATGGAGTACGTCGAGGGACGGTCCTTGCGGGATCTCCTCAGAACGCGAAGGCTCACGCTCGACGAGACGATCCGGTACCAGGCCGGGATCCTCTCGGCGCTCGGCTTCAGCCATCGGGCAGGCGTCGTCCATCGCGACATCAAGCCGGCCAACGTGATGATCACGCCCGCGGGTGCGGTCAAGGTCGTGGACTTCGGGATCTCGCGTGCGACGGGCCATCCGGCCGCGACCCTGACCCATGCCCAGGTGTTCGTCGGAACCCCCTCGTACCTCTCCCCCGAGCAGGCGCGGGGTGAGACCGCGGACGCCCGCAGCGACCTCTACTCCGCGGGCTGCGTGCTCTACGAGCTCCTGACCGGGCGGCCGCCGTTCGTCGGAGAGAACCCCCTCTCCATCGCCTACCAGCACATCCACAAGCAGCCCGCGCGGGTCGGCACCGTCCTGCCGGCGCTTGACGCCGTACTCGCGAAGGCCCTCGCCAAGGAGCGGGAGGACCGTTTCCAGGACGCGCACTCGTTCGAGGAGGCGCTCTTGTCCGCGGTGAAGGACACCAAGAACGGCGCTCCTGGAAGCACCTTCGCCACCGACGTGCACTGGGCACTCGCCCTGGCGGGCCACATCGGTATGGCCGACGTCGGCTGTTGACCGGCAGCACAGAGACCGAACAACGAGGAAGGGAACCCCATCATGGGATTCATCACCGTCGGCAATGAGAACAGCACTCCCATCGAGCTCTACTACGAGGATCAGGGCGCGGGACAGCCCGTGGTCCTCATCCACGGCTATCCCCTGAACGGGCACAGCTGGGAGCGCCAGACCCGCGACCTGCTCGCCGCCGGGTACCGCGTCATCACCTACGACCGCCGCGGCTTCGGCCGGTCGTCCAAGGTCGGGTCCGGCTACGACTACGACACGTTCGCCGCCGACCTCGACACCGTGCTGGAGACCCTCGACCTCAGCGAGGTCGTCCTGGTCGGTTTCTCGATGGGCACCGGGGAGCTCGCCCGCTACGTCTCGCGGTACGGCCACCAGCGGGTCGCGAAGCTCGCTTTCCTCGCCTCGCTGGAGCCGTTCCTCCTCGCCGGGGACGACAACCCCGAGGGGTTGCCGCGGGCGGTCTTCGACGGGATCGAGGCGGCGGCGAAGGGCGACCGGTACGCCTGGTTCACGCAGTTCTTCGCCGACTTCTACAACCTGGAGGAGAACCTCGGCGGCCGGATCAGCCAGGAGGCGGTCGCCGCCAGTTGGAACGTCGCCACCTCCAGCGCCCCGGTGGCGGCCCACGCCGTCGTCTCCTCGTGGATCGAGGACTTCCGCGCCGACGTCGAGGCGGTCCGGGCCAGCGGCAAGCCGGCCCTGATCCTGCACGGTACGGCGGACGGCATCCTGCCGATCGAGGTCACGGCCCGCCGCTTCCACAAACTCCTCCCGGACGCCGAGTACGTCGAGATCGAGGGCGCGCCGCACGGGCTGCTCTGGACGCACGCCGACGAGGTCAACGCCGCGCTGCGGTCCTTCCTCGGCTGACCGATGGGGGCACCGGCAGGCCGAGAGCCCTGAAATGCGGCTGCCAAGGCACCGCGCGGCGGTGGTTCGACCTGGTCGTCCGCCGTCACGCGGTGGCCCCCGCACGACCGCTCCGAATGGTGTACGGCGGCTCGCGGAGCCGGGTCAGATCGCGGGCGTCACCCAGAGCGGGATGATCGCCGCCGAATGGCAGGCGTGTTGCGTGACCATGAAAGCCCGATAGGGGAGGCGCCTGCGCGGCATTTTCGCGGCGTGCGGGCCCAGACATATCGCTGCCATCGCCACGGCGCCCGCCAGCATGACGAACCCGGGCCACAGAAGGGGGCGCACGAACGTCCCCGCAGCCACGCAGAATGATATCGCGAGCACGAACGCGCACACAACGATGAGGCGCAAGGTGGCCGCTTCACCGATTCGCGCCGGAATGGATCTTCGTCCCGCGGCGACGTCACCGCTGATATCGGAGAAATCCTTCGACAGCATGCCGACGGTCCCGATCCAGAGCACCATGGCGGCCATGAAGAGCGTCAGTTCGACGCCCACGGAGCTCGCGCCGATCTCGGCCTGCGAGCGGAAGCCCGCATAGTAGGTCAGCAGCGCGAGCGACATTCCGGTAAGGCTCGAGGTGATCGGCCGGCGCTTCAGGTAAAGCGGCGGACCAGAATAGCCGATGCCGATGGCCAGGTACAGGAGCAGCGCCCAGACGGCGTCCGCGCCGATGGCGGCCATGAGGGCGAGCGACACGATGGCCGCCGCGACGGTGACCTGGGCGGCGAGCCGGGTGGGCAGCGCGCCGCGCACGATCGGCCTGCGGGACCCGTTGACCCGGTCCTCGGTGCGGTCCATCACCCCGTTGAACAGGTAGACCGCGAACACCCCGCCCAGCCACGCCGCGGCCGCGACGCAGGCGCGGCCCGCGTCGCCGGTGCCGCCCTCGGCGGCCGCGACCCCCGCCCCCAGCGCCGCGGCGGCCAGGAAGCGCAGCAGTGAGATCACCAGCACGGAGGGCCGCGCCTCCAGCACGCACAACCGGGCGATCGCCAGCGCCTCCCGCAGGGCCGGTACCGGACGCATCGCATTCGGAGTGGTCGTCATACCGGTGATCGTCACCCGGTTCTTCCCGGTCATCAAGATCAAGCCGGGGTTTCCGCACGAACACGGGCGTCGTTACGTCTTTCGATACCCAATCGCCATGGCACAGGACTTTCGCATTATCATCCGGCGTTGCCGTAGTCCACCGGCAGACGCCTGTCCGACCCCGCGACCGTCCCCCGCACGCGACACCGTGGCGTCCCGAAACGGGGCGAGACGCTTCGGTGCCCACCGGCCGAGCACATCGGCGATCGCCGACTATCGCCATTCTTTCGCCCCCGGTTTGGCAAGATCACGCCTTGCGCCGGAGACCCGTCCATGACACGGCACACCGGCCGAACCCGTAACACATCGGCAAAGGAGAGAGCAGATGAATTCACATCAGCGTTACCGGGCGTTCAATCGCGTCGAGCTTCCGGACCGCACCTGGCCCACCCGGATGGTCACCCGGGCCCCGCGATGGCTCTCCAGCGACCTGCGCGACGGCAACCAGGCGCTGGCCAGGCCGATGTCACCCGAGCGCAAACTGCTCCTGTTCGAGCTGCTAACCGACATGGGCTACAAGGAGATCGAGGTCGGCTTCCCGGCGGCGAGCCGGGACGATCACGACTTCGTGCGGCTGCTCGTCGGCAAGGGCCTCGTCCCCGACGACGTCCGGATCACCGTGGGCACCCCGGCCCGCCCCGATCTGATCCGGCGCACCGTCACCGCGCTGGCCGGCGCGCGCAGCGCCACCATCTGCGTGTTCAACGCGACCGCTCCGCTCGCCCGGCGGCTGGTCTACGGGATCGACCGCGACGAGTGCCGGGACCTCGCGGTGCGGGGCGCCGCCACGCTGCTGCGCGACGCCGAGGAGCTGCTCGGCGATTGCGACCTCGGGTTCGAGTACACGCTGGAGATGTTCAACGAGACCGAGCCCGACTTCGCGCTGGAGGTCTGCGAGGCGGTCATGGACGTGTGGCAGCCGGCTCCGGGCCGTGAGACGGTCCTGAACCTGCCCTCGACCGTCGAGCGCTCCGGGCCGCACTTCTTCGCCGACCAGGTCGAGTGGATGAACCGCAACCTGTCCCGCCGGGAGCACATCTGCCTGTCGGTCCACCCGCACAACGACCGCGGCACCGCAGTGGCCGCCGCCGAGCTGGCCGTGGCCGCCGGGGCGGACCGCGTCGAGGGCTGCCTGTTCGGCAACGGCGAGCGCACCGGCAACGTGTGCCTGGTGACGCTCGGCCTCAACCTGTTCAGCCAGGGAGTCGATCCCCGGATCGACTTCTCCGACCTCGACCGGATCCGAAGAACCTACGAGTACTGCACGCGGCAGACCGTCCATCCACGCCATCCCTACGCCGGCGACCTGGTCTACACGACCTTCGCCGGGACGCACCAGGACGCGATCGGCAAGGGCCTCGCGGCGCTGGACGACACCGGAACCGACGCCGGACCGGCCGAATGGAACATGCCGTACCTGCCGATCGACCCCCGGGACGTGGGCCGCTCCTACGAGGCGGTCGTCCGCGTGACCAGCCAGTCGGGCAAGGGCGGCGTGGCGTACATGATGCGGGCCTGGCACTCGCTGAACCTGCCGTCCGGGCTCCGGGACGACTTCGCGAGGGTGGTGCAGGCCCGGTCCGAGGCGACCGGCGGCGAGGTCGGCCCCATGGAGCTCTGGCGTCTGTTCAACGACCGGTACATGGTCCCGGGGGCCGGCGACACCCCCGCGGGGGCGGACTTCCGGCTGCACGTCGACGGGCGCACCGCGCTGATCGGCCCGGTCGACCGCGAGGAACTGGCCCGGCGCCTGCGCTCGGCCCACGTGCCGGTCGACGTCCGGTTCGTCGAGACGGCCCTTCCTCCCGTTCCGACCGGCGTCCTTCCGCGCGGGGAGGGCGGAAGCAAGTTCGCGGTCTACGCGGAGTGCCGGACACCCGACGGGAGGCGGTCCTGGGGCACCGGTCTCGCCGACGACCCCCGGACGGCCGCCGCCGCCGCGATCAGCGCGGCCGCCCACGCCCACACCCGGAACGGCCACCACGCCGTCCCGGCGGCGTAGCCCGACCCGGCGGCGCGGGCCGGACCGGAACTCAGCCGTGTGCGGGGCGGACACGGCAATCCGGGAGGTGCCGCAGGTGAGCGGGGATGTGACGATGCGTCAGGTAGGCCGCCAACGGCACCTTCCCTTACCGCAGGATGGCGAAGCGATGAGCCCTGAGGTCGTGCACCGGGTCGCGGTCATCGGCACCGGCATGATCGGCACCTCGGTGGCGCTCGCCCTGCGCGCGGCCGGCACCGGTGTCACGCTGTCCGACCGGGACCCGGACGCGGTGGCGGCGGCGGTGCGGATGGGGGCCGGGACGGCGCGGCGGCCGGGTGATCCGCCCGCCGACGTGGTGGTGATCGCGACCCCGCCGTCCACGGTCGCCGAGGTCCTGAAGCAGGCGCAGGCCCGCGGCCTGGGATCGGTCTACACCGATGTCGCCAGCACCAAGGCCGGGGTGGTCGCGGACGCCGCGCGGGCCGGCTGCGACCTGGCCCGCTACGTCCCCGGCCACCCGCTGGCGGGACGCGAGCTGGCCGGTCCCGCCGCCGCGAACGCCGGACTGTTCGCCGGGCGGCCGTGGCTGCTGTGCCCGCACCCCGCGACGGAACTGGGCGCGGTCCGGTCGGCGATGCAGGTGATCAGAGCCTGCCGGGCCGTCCCCAGGCTGCTCACCGCCGACACGCACGACCGGGTGGTCGCCGCGGTGTCGCACGCCCCGCACGTGGTCTCGGCCGCGTTGGCGGCGCGGTTCACCACCGCCGACGACACGACGCTGGAGCTGGCCGGGCGGGGCCTGCACGACACCACCCGGATCGCGCACGGCCCTCCCGGGCTGTGGACCGACATCGTCAGGGGCAACGCCGGCGCCGTGGCGACGGTCCTGGAGGCGGTGGTCGACGATCTGGCCTCGGTCGCCGCCGACCTGCGCAGCGCCGCCGCCACCGGCCTCCGCGACGCCGCCACCGCCGACCTCGCGACGCTGACCGACCTGCTCAGCCGAGGCAACCGCGGCCGGGCGCGCATCAAAGCCGCCAAGGCCGCGCCGCGCCCGGCGGACCACCCGGCCCCTGTCTCTTATACACAGC